>JBFMHI010000146.1 GCA_040753085.1 bacterium
TTTTATCTTCGTGCCCTTCGTGTTCTTCGTGGTTTTTAAAAGATGTGGGTAAGGATAAGCCCATCAAGGGAGAGGGAATTTTGCTTTGTCTCCCAACTAACTGCTTAACTTAGTTTTGAGTAGTTACCGAAAGTTTCGAGTTTCGGACCTTGAATTATAACTCGAAACTCGAGGACTCAGACCCGCTTTGCTTTCCCTCGAAGTTCTTTAATCTCCTGAGTAATAATAGTATGCCAGCGAGAAAAAAGCCACAGAAAAACAGATCGCTCTGGGCTGTAAAGCGAACGTTTGGTATACTCTATATTCCCTCCCAAAAAGTTAGTAGCCGTAATGAGATGGACCAGGCGATCTTCAGAAGAAGAGGCCGCTTCAAATCTTGAGAGGATTTCTATTATTTTTTCCATTTCAGCTACTAATTGGAAGGAAGGAAAAAGAGGTGAATTAGGTGGGCTGAGTTGAATAAATTCCCTGATCGGGTTGAAGTCAAGAAGGATGATTTCTGCCAGTGAAGAAACAGATGATGTCTCATGGAGAAAGGTATACAGGGAAGCTATTTCTTTACCCCAAATAAACCGTTTATTCTGCGCCAATATCTCTCGGGCTTCAGATAAAATGTGGGAAAGGTCCCTTGAGGTAACAAGTCCGAGATATACCTTAAATATCTGGGCCAAATCCTTCTGCTGTTTTCCCTCACTGATCTTCATCAGGGCTGAGAGGATGGGCTTAGTATCTTCACTCTTCTTAAAAAGTCGATAGATAAACGGAAAAACACCGGTTGAATTCTGGGCCAGTTCCTTTTTATAGAGTGCCTTGGCCTTAGCCTGAGGTGTTGGTTTTATCCTTCGGGTAAGAAAAGTAGGGTAGCCATGATCAAGGCCAAATAAATAAACACCCAGACCGTGGTAAATAAAAAGTGAGCCCAGCAGGCCAATCGCTATTCCCATAAAGAGTAAACTCACCGCAAACTATCTCCTTTATCAGTAGATATCAGGAAACCTGATTACTGTCTACGGTTCAATATATCGTAAGTGTTCAGCCACAAAGACACTAAGACACAAAGATTAAAGAATTATTTCTTAATAACTCAACAGAGCAGTAGCCCAGTAGTTAAAGACTTTTCTGAAAGTTCCAGAACTGCTGCTCTATTGCTCTAATGTTCTCTACGACACATATTTAAAAAACCAGCCTCCTTTTTACCACGAAGACACAAAGAGACTAAATTCATAAATAATTTCCCCTTTGTGTCTTCCTGCCTTGATGGCTGAACGGTTACAATATATCTTATTCCAGGAAAAAAGTCAATAAAAAAAGACCCCTGGAATGATCCAGGGGCGAGCTTGAGAGTTCCTATACTGAAACCCTGGCAGAACAGGTGAATTCTCGACTAAGATTCTATTTGACAAAGAGTAACATCTATGTTATATTTCAATCGGTGTAACTATTCAGCCACTGATTGACACGGATTAGCGCGGATAAATAGCAGATAGCAGAGGACAGAAGACAGAGGCGGAGAGAACAGAGAATAGATGTTAGAGCTGGGTGTCCTCTGCTGGTGGGGGATTAAGAAGAACAGAAGACAGAACTCAGAGATCGGAATAAACGTTGAGAGCTGAGCGTGGAGAGCAGAGAGGTCTCAGCTCTCAACTTTCACTACTATGGTCCAAAGAAAGATACACCTGGGAATATTTTCTTTATTTTTGCTCCTGGTTTCAAGCTGCAATGAAACTGAATGGAAAGACAGATATGATTCCCTACAAGGCTCACGTATCCAAATGGATAAGTCAGCTATTCGTCCGGATGATGGAGATTCATTCTTTTATAAGAATATTACCATCCGTGTCCTGGGGATAGATACCCCAGAGATTATTCACGAAGAACACGGTATCTTTGAGGATCAACCTTATGGTCGAAAGGCAGCCCAAATGACCAGGGAAATCTTGGCCAGGGCTAAGACCATTGAATATTTACCCTTTAAAAATGACGGGTATGGACGGCTTCTGGCGCATGTATTTGTCGATGGAGAACTTCTTTCTGTGCTTTTGATCAGGGCAGGGCTGGCTTATGAGACAGTGACTTATTATGGAGACAATGGCTTCCCTGATTTAGCGGAAAGGATTCGGAAGGCGGCCTGTGGGTCTGGCCTGCCGCCTTTTGAGCCTCCCTGGAAGTGGCGGCGGGAACATCAGGTTAAGGTAGGCGGCCGTAACACCCATTAGCTCCCTGGTAACTACTCAGCCACAAAGCCACTAAGGCACGAAAAGAATAATGGAATAGCCCACGGATGACACAGATTTTGGCGGATTCTCACGGATTTTTTTAATAAATTTTTATCCGTGTCAATCCGTTTCATCCGTGCAATCCGTGTGCTATTATTTGTAATCTTTGTGCCTTAGCGGCTGAGTAGTTACGAAAAATATAACAGGCATTTTTATGATGAAAGGATTTACGGTTATGGGAAGGTGTTTATAAAATGAAAAGCCAGGTTATTAACCCGGCTTTTCACGCTAGCCCTTCACGGGCCATCCACCTCTAATTGCTTAGATTGATATTATTATAGCATTACTTTAATATTATGTCAAGTAAAATTTTATTAGTCGAACCTAAAAAATCCTTGGTGGCCTACTTAAATTGAAGAATATATCCAGGTAAAAGTTGCCGACGGAAAGTATCAGGCTCGGACCCCGGCAATGGCTGCTGGCCTTACCGATCACGTCTGGCCCCTTTCGGAATGGCTCACTCTACCTGCCGTTCAACGTAAGTAGGCCACCAAGCGCTTGTTCCAGAAAACTGAAAAAAAGTAGCGTAACTATTCAGCCACTGATTAGCCCGGATAAATAGCAGATAGCAGAGGACAGAAGACAAAGATCAGAGGTTAAAAGGTGGTAGGGGCAACCCCCTGTGGTTGCCCCACCTAAGAGGGACAGGCACAGGGGCCTGTCCTTACAATGAGCTGGACTATGTATCTAATGAGGAGGTCGATTATGAAAGAACCATTGATAGCTTTTGACCAGATTGTGAATTTGGCCCGGCAGTTGTCGCCACTTGACAAACTACGTTTAATCGAATGCCTCGCTCCTGATTTAGAGGCACCCCTTCAAACTCAAACGAAGTTGCGACGCCGCTCACTACGTGGCCTGCTAAAAGGATGCTCAATCAGCCCAGAAGAAATTGACCAAGCCCGTCAGGAGATGTGGACAGGAAGATTCAGCTTTCAGAGACAGGGATTATCTGGTGAGGAATAGAAAGGGGTAAAAAGTGATGGATTCATTTAAGGCCCCGCGAGGGACAAGGGATATTTTGCCGGAAGAGGTCGGCCTCTGGCAGCACATAGAAGAAGTGGCCGGAAAGGTCTTTGCCTCTTACGGGTATCAGGAGATTCGGACGCCGATCTTTGAAGTCACCGAGCTATTTGCCAGAGGGATAGGTGAAACAAGCGATATTGTCAATAAAGAGATGTATACCTTTGCTGACCGCAAGGGACGAAATCTGACCCTCAGGCCGGAGAATACGGCCTCTGTAGTTCGGGCCGTAATAGAGCACGGCATGTTGACCGGGCTGCCTTTGAGGCTTTACTATCTTGGCCCGATGTTTCGGTATGAACGGCCCCAGGCCGGCCGGTCCCGGCAGTTCCACCAATTGGGCACAGAGGCCATGGGCAGTTCCGCCCCTGGCCTGGACGCCGAGGTTATTACCATGGTGGTGCATCTCTTGCAGGACATCGGCCTTACCGGACTGGAGGTTCAGATAAATAGCGTAGGTTGTTTTGGGTGCCGGGGGCAATACCGGCAGAGCCTGGTTGACTATTTCGGTCAGTTCAAAGAAGACCTCTGCCCTGATTGTCAGGTCCGGTTGGAACGTAATCCGCTCCGCATCTTAGACTGTAAGGCCTCTGTTTGTTCCGGACTCAAGGAAAAGGCCCCGCCGATCAGTGACTCCCTGTGTCAGGATTGCTCTTCTCATTTAGGAGAGGTCACCAGATACCTGAAGTTATTTGGCATTGACTACACCCGAAATCCAAAACTGGTGAGGGGCTTAGACTACTACACCCGAACGGCCTTTGAGGTGGTTGACTACGGCCTCGGCGCCCAGAATGCCGTAGCCGCCGGTGGAAGATACGATAATCTCATTGAAGAGATGGGTGGCCGTCCTACGCCGGCTATGGGTTTTGCCGCGGGCTGCGAGAGATTGGTCTTGTGCCTGAAAGAGCGCCAGTCGCCGGCTACAACCACGCCTGTCCCGGACCTTCTGCTGGCGGCGGTCGGCCTTTCTTCTGATGAATACCCTATCAAGCTCCTTCAGGAACTCCGCCGGGCCGGACTATCCGTCCTCTTTGATTGGGAAAAACGGGGACTTAAGGCCCAACTGAAGATGGCTAATAGAACTGGGGTCAAACAGGCGCTTATCCTGGGGCCGGATGAGTGGGACAGGCAGGTAGCCATCCTTAAGGATATGGAGACAGGAAAACAGAAAGAGATTATTCTGAAAGAAGTGGCCGATAAATTAAAGGAAAAGAGCTGATGACTGAATCAGTAGAACCACTTGAAGATAGTTGGTAACCGTTCAGGGGGTAATGAAAGTTGAGGGGAAATTTTTGTAACTATTCAGCTTTTAAGGCATAAAGACACAAAGATTCCCAATAATAGCACACGGATTACACGATGAGACGGATTGACACGGATAAAAATTTATTAGAAAAAATCCGTGAGAATCCGCCAAAATCTGTGTCATCCGTGTGCTATTCTATCATTTTCTTCGTGGCTTTGTGGCTTTGTGGCTGAACGGTTACGATAGTTGAAGGCAGCAGAGAGGAGACTTGCTATGTTTAATCTAAAGCGAACACATTCCGGCGGACAACTGAGGTTGTCGGATGTGGGCACGGAGGTCATCTTGAACGGCTGGGTGGCCAAACGGCGGGATCACGGTGGGCTGGTCTTTATTGATCTGCGGGAAAGATCAGGCGTGGTCCAGGTGGTCTTTAATCCTGAACACGATCAGGACTCGCATCTCCTGGCTCATCAGCTTCGGAGTGAATTTGTCATTGCCGTGAAAGGCAGGGTGGAGGCCAGGCCTAAAGACACGGTCAATCTTAAGCTGTCTACGGGCGAAATCGAGGTAATGGTGAGCGAACTGGAGATACTTAATCCGGCCAAGACCCCCCCGTTCCCCCTTGAGGAGGAGACAACCACTAATGAGGACCTTCGGCTCCAATATCGATACCTTGATCTCCGACGACCAAAGCTCAAGGAAAATATCTTAGCCAGACACCGCGCCTACCAGGCCGTCAGGAACTATCTGGCCGGAGAAGGACTTATCGAAATAGAAACCCCTATGCTTATTGCCAGCACCCCTGAAGGGGCCAGGGATTTCCTGGTGCCCAGTAGACTTGTGCCAGGGAGTTTTTATGCCCTGCCCCAGTCTCCGCAACTATTTAAACAAATCCTGATGGTCGCCGGTCTGGAAGGGTATTTTCAGATCGTCAAATGCTTCCGGGATGAAGACCTGCGGGCTGACCGACAGCCGGAATTTACCCAGATCGACATTGAGGCCTCTTTTGTAGATGAAGAGGATATCTATCGGTTAATCGAGGGCCTGCTGGCCCGGGTGTTCAAGGCCCTGCTCGATATAGATATCTCTCGCCCTTTTCCCCGGCTGCCCTACCAGGAAGCAATGGAGAGATTCGGAACCGATCGGCCTGATACCAGATTCGGCCTGGAGCTTTTTGACGCCGCCCAGCTCTTAGGTGGCGCTGGCTTTAAGGTCTTTGACCAGGTCATTGAACGGGGCGGAGAAGTAAGGGGTATCTGTGTACCGGGTGGCGCCGCCTTCAGCCGCAAGGACATTGATGACCTGACCGCTTATGCGGCTATTTATGGGGCGAAGGGGCTGGCCTATTTCAAGGTTACGGAAGAAGGCCTGGAATCACCCATTGCCAAGTTCTTCAATCAGGAGATAAAAGATAAGCTGATTAAACTGGCTGAGGCCAAAGCAGGAGACATCATCTTCTTGGTGGCGGATAAACCATCGGTCGTGGCCCAGGCCCTGGCTAACCTGAGGCTTCATCTGGCGGAAAGGCTCGGCCTGATCCCTAAGGATAAATTCGAGCTGCTCTGGGTGACTGACTTCCCGCTGCTGGAATACAATGAAGAAGAGAAACGATGGGCGGCCAACCATCATCCCTTTACCTCCCCCCAAGAGACCGACTATCATTTACTGGAAACCGACCCAGGAAAGGTCAAGGCCAGGGCCTACGACATAGTCTTAAACGGCGTCGAGATCGGGGGAGGGAGTATCAGAATACACCGTCAGGACATTCAGGAGAAGGCCTTTTCTGTGTTGGGGATTACCTCTGAAGAGGCCAGACGCAAATTCGGTTTCCTCCTGGAGGCATTTGAATACGGCGCCCCGCCCCACGGAGGGATTGCTTTAGGTCTTGACCGCCTCTTAGCCGTGTTATTAGGCTGTGAATCTATTCGAGATGTCATTGCCTTTCCCAAGACCCAGAGTGGCGCCTGCCCTCTGACCAATGCCCCCTTTGAGGTGGAAGAAAAACAATTACGGGAACTGCATCTGAAAATAAGGCCTTGAGTAACTACTCAGCCACTAAGGCACTAAGACACAAAGACCTTGTGGCTGAGTACTTACTTTTTTTATGGTATCTTTAGTGGATTATGCCTTTTTTGTAATCGTTCACCACAGAGACACTGAGACACGGAGAATAATTTTAGAAAAAGCACTTACAGAGCAAATAATTGGGTCAGCAATATGAAGTTTATAGGCATTTAGGCCCTGGCTTATTAGAGTCAGCCTACGAAGAATGCCTTTGTCATGAACTCTATTTGCATGGTCTAAATTTTGAACGACAAAGACCTCATTAAGAGACTTGTCCTTTAGATTTTTCGGCATCGTTTCAAAATGCTGAAATAGCAGCTTTACACTTTTAGCAATTTTAGGCAATGTGTGCAGCAAACATAAACAGCCTTTTCCCGCTCTGAAAGCCAGTTTGGGACTTTTTTGTGTTCCGG
>JBFMHI010000147.1 GCA_040753085.1 bacterium
GCTTATTAAGATATCTTTGCTCTCTTCTGAGCCAAAAACCTTTTTGAAAGCAAAGTCTGTTTTGACATCTAAAAATTGCATAAAAAGACTCCTTTTGTCTTAATATTTCGTCTTCAAACAGTTAGAAAAGCTTTCTTTCTCGATGCTCGATGCTCGATCCTGGATACTGGATCCTTTACCAGCATCGAGCATCCAACATCATGTGATGAACGGTTACAGTATAACTTAAGGTGGATGGGTTTGTCAAGAAATAAATATCAGGAGCAGCAATTCTAATTATGGCACTTTTTGGCACAATATATAGTAATTTGGTTGTTCTTCTATACCATATATGGCATAGAAATTGGTCAAAATTAGAATTGCTGTAATGAAGGATTAAAAATTGAAATTTAAAAGAGGACTAATAAGTCATTGGAGTAAATGAATGCCATAGGATACTTTTTTGGGGGGGGTAGCATTGTTATGAGAAGTGCAAATCGGTTTGTAGGCATGTTGTTATCTTGGAGTGATACTCGTCACTCAATTCTGCGTTAGACACGGCACGCTTGAATCAATTTGAAGGAGGTATTGATGATGACTTTAGAAGAAATTAAGAAGGTTGCGGTTCCAATCTGTAGCGAATTCAAAGTGAAGAGATTGGATCTTTTTGGATCGATTGTGCGCGGTGCCGATTCTTCTGATAGCGATATTGATCTACTCGTCGAGTTTGAAGAACCTAATCTGCAACCCTCCAAGAGGTTTTTCGGACTGCTCCATCATCTTGAGGATGCCTTGAGATGCGAGGTTGATCTGCTTACTGTCAGTAGTCTCAAAAATCCCTATTTTCGACGTAGAATACTCAAGGAAAAGGTGAACATCTATGAAGGATGATATCCTTAAACATCTCTATGACATTAGGGAAGCGGCTTTGTCTATTTCCCGGTTCGTCAGTGGCAAAACATTTGATGATTATATACACGATGAATTACTCAAAAGTGGCATTGAGCGAAAATTTGAGATTATTGGGGAAGCACTAACCAGAATAAGGAGAGACGACCCTACCATACTTGAGAAGATAAGGGAGTATCGCAACATCGTGTCATTCAGAAATATTCTCGCACATGGCTACGACAGCATTGATGACGAGATTGTATGGGGAATCATTGAAGAAGATTTAGGTAATTTGCTCGAAGATGTCGAGCATCTGATTGGAGAGAAAAATCGAACCAATGAATGAATTGAGATTGTGATAAGGATTTGAGATCAGAAATTAAAGAGTAAATAGAGTTAATAGAAAAATATAAGTGGAATTCTGTCCGTCCTGCTTTAACTAAGTTATATCCAGACCCAAAAAGAATATTGAAGGAGCGGTTTCCAAGGTTCAGCCTAACCGCACAGGTCACAAAAAAGTGGTATTTTGCAGAACTCCAAATATTATAAAGGAGGTCATGAGTATAATAAAAGAAACGCGCTTTTTATTATACCAGGAAGATTATGGAGACCTTAGAATTGAGCCAACTTGACCAGGGCTTTAAATACGAGATTGCCTCCCGGCCTGGAGGGGAGTATTTCGAGCGCTGCTTTTCCTGTGGCACCTGCACCGCCTCATGCCCAGTGGCTGATGTAACTGAAGAATTTAGTCCGATGAAACTTATTCGTATGGCACTCTTGGGAATGAAGGAAGAGATTCTCTCCTCCGATACGATTTGGCTCTGTTCGCTCTGTTACACCTGTTATGCCACCTGTCCCCAGGATGTTAGATTCCGCCATATTATAGAAATTCTAAGAGACATGGCCATAGAAGGGGAATATGTATCACCTGATATGATGGCTAAGATAGAAAAGGTCGATCGGTTGTCCCAGGAAATTCGGCGTGAAATGGTTAAGTTCCTATTCGATAAAGATGAAAAAAGAATTGCCCGGATAAATTCAAAAATAAATGAATTTCAGAAGTAATTATTCAGTCACTGATTGACACGGATTAGCACGGATAAAATAGAATGAGTTTAAAATATGGAAAAAATGTAACCGTTCAGCCACCAAGGCACGAAGACACGAAAAAGTATGTGTCGTAAAGAGCAGTAGAGCAATAGAGCAACCGTTCTGGAACTTTCAGAAAAGTCTTTAACTACTGCTCTGCTGCTCTACTGCTCTATTTTTGTGTCTTAGTGTCCTTGTGGCTGAACACTTACAAAAAATCAGTGTTTCATCCGTGTAAATCTGTGGCTGAATAGTTACTTTCAGGAAATCTAAGATGGTAAAAAATAAGAGTGTATTGGTAATCGGGGGAGGAATAGCCGGAATCCAGGCCTCTCTTGATCTGGCAGAGATGGGCGGGGATGTTCATCTCTTAGAAGAGACCCCATCCATCGGTGGCCGTATGCCCCAATTAGACAAGACCTTTCCTACTAATGACTGCTCCATCTGCATCCTTGCCCCTAAGATGAGCGAATGCGCCCGCCATCCCAACATAACCTTGCATACCTATTCAGAGCTATTAAATATGCAGACACTAAACGGCCGGGGGTTTCAGGTAAGTATCCTTAAGAAACCTACCTATGTTGATCCTGAAAGATGCGTGGCCTGTGGACTGTGCGAAGAAAAATGCCCGATAAAGGTGGCTGATGAATTCGATCTAGGCTTAAGGAAGCGAAAGGCCATATACAGGTATTTTCTCCAGAGCATTCCGAGCCGCTATGTGATCGATGAGAGATCCTGTCGTTTTTTCACGCGGGGAGGGAAATGCAGGGCTTGCGAAAGGCTCTGTAAGAGCCAGGCCATAAATTTTGAGGATAAACCAGAGGAGATTACCCTTGAGGTCGGTTCTATTGTGGTTTCTTCTGGGATTGACCCCTTCAACCCGAGGGGCCTGGCCCAATATGGCTATGGAAGATATAAGGATGTTCTTACCTCCCTTGAATTTGAACGCTTGCTTTCAGCCTCTGGCCCAACCCAAGGACATATTGTCCGTCCCTCAGACGATAAGACCCCAAAGAGGCTCGCCTTTATTCAGTGTGTGGGCTCTCGGGATATTCAGCAGAAAAACGATTATTGTTCGGCCGTCTGTTGTATGCAGGCCGTAAAGGAAGCGGTTATGGCTAGAGAGCACGAAAGCCAAATTGAACCGACCATCTTCTTTATGGATATGCGCTGTTTTGGAAAGGACTTTGATAAGTATTACGAGCGGGCGAAGAGCCAATGGGGCGTGAATTTTGTAAGATCACGGGTATCAAAAGTTAAGATGGGTAATAGTGGTAATCTTGAGGTCTACTATCTAAAGAACGGTCTTCCCGTGAAGACCCCTTTTGACCTGGTTATCCTGTCCATCGGACTTCGGCCAAGAGGGGATATAGCGGATCTGGCGGATAAATTGGGGATAGATCTGAATGAGTTCGGTTTTATAGACACCCATCCCTTTAGACCTGTAGATACCTCCCGTCAGGGAATATATGTAGGGGGCGCGGTCTCTTCTCCCAAGGACATTCCGGAGTCGGTGATGGAGGCATCGAGCGCGGCGGCCCGTTCTGCAGAGGACCTTAAGTTTCCCCGCCAGACCGAATTTACCAGGAAGACTTATCCTGAGGAGTTAAATATAGTCGGTGACCGGCCTCGGATTGGGGCTTTCATCTGCCATTGCGGGATAAACATAGCCGGCGTGGTAGACGTGGAAAGTGTCACCGAATACGCCCAGGGTCTTCCTTATGTCGCCTGGGCACAAAGAGGGCTGTTTGTATGTTCCCAGGACTTCCTTGAGACCATAAAGCAGAGGATAAAAGAACATAATCTAAACCGGGTGGTGGTGGCCTCCTGTTCTCCCCGAACCCATGAACCCCTATTCCGTGATACCCTCCGCCAGGCGGGGCTGAATGAGTATCTCTTTGAGATGGCCAATATCCGCGATCAGTGTGCCTGGGTCCATATGGAAGAGAAAGATGCGGCTACAGAGAAGGCAAAAGATCTGGTCCAGATAGCCGTATCTAAGGCGGCCAGACTTACCCCCCTCAAAAGACTCCCCATAAGTATAAATCCAAAGGCATTAGTCATTGGAGGGGGGCTGGCCGGAATGACCGCGGCTGTATCCCTGGCCAACCAGGGATACAGGGTCTACTTGGTTGAACGCCAGGAAGAGCTGGGCGGGAATCTCAGACATATTCATTTTATACTTGAGGGAGAGGACCCCCAAGGGTTACTCTCTTCGACGATGGAAGAGGTGGAAGCTCATCCGAATATAGAGGCATATAAATCGGTTGATATCAAAGACATAAATGGTTATGTCGGAAACTTCAAAACCACTATTGAAATCCGAAATCCCGGGTACCCACGAAGTGGGTGCGAAATCCGAAATTTGGAACACGGTGTGATAATCGTGGCCACTGGGGCAAAGGAACATACCCCGGAAAGCTACCTCTACGGTAAAGACCGGCGAGTAGTTACCCAACTTGAACTCGAAGAACATCTGGCTAACTCGAAACCCGAAACTCGACGACCCGCCAGCGGGTGCCCCGAACTCGAAACAGTGGTTATGATCCAGTGCGTTGAATCCCGCACCGATCAGAGGCCTTATTGCAGCAGGATTTGCTGTCAGCAGGCTGTCTCCAATGCCCTAAAGATCAAAGAGGTCTCCCCCAAGACCAATATCTATATCCTTTATAGAGATGTCCGGACCTATGGATTTAAGGAGGCGTATTACCGAAAGGCCCGAGAAGAAGGGGTAATATTCATCAGGTATGACGAAGAGAGAAAGCCCGAGGTCAGATTGGCAGATAGGAAATTAGAGGTTAAGGTTTTCGATCCGGTAGTAGAGAGGGATTTGATAGTGAATGCCGACCTTGTCGTTTTGAGTGTGGGAATAGTCCCTGATGAAGGGAATAAGGCCTTAGCCAAGATGCTCAAGATTCCCGTGAATAAAGAAGGTTTTTTCTTAGAGGCCCATATGAAGCTTAGGCCGGTGGACTTTGTCACAGACGGGATATTTATGGCCGGCCTAGGCCATAATCCCAAAACGATCTCGGAATCTATTGTCCAGGCAAAGGCGGCAGCAGGGAGGGCGGCTACTGTCTTATCCAAGGAATTTATCCAATCAGAGGGACAGATATCCAAAATCGATGAATCAAGGTGCAGTGGTTGTGGGAGTTGTCTTAGTGTCTGTGCCTATCAAGCCATCTCCCTGAACGAAGAGAAATATGTGGCCCAGATAAACGAGGCCCTTTGTAAAGGATGTGGCGCCTGTGCCGCTACCTGCCGAGGCGATGCCATCGACCTCGGTGGTTTCTCAAACGAGCAGATTTATGAAGCCGTTTGTGCCCTTTAAGGGTTAAGGGAATTTATGAGGGAAGATAATTATGGATTCATCCCACGAGATTAAAGACTGGCAGCCAAAGATACTGGCCTTTTTATGCAACTGGTGTAGCTATGCCGGGGCAGATCTGGCGGGAGTTTCAAGGACTCAATATCCACCCAATATCCGGGTGATCAGAATCCCTTGCTCCGGGAGGGTTGATCCTATGTTTATCTTAAAGGCACTCCAACAGGGATTCGACGGGGTGCTTGTCTCAGGCTGCCACCCCGGTGACTGCCATTACATCTCAGGAAACTATTATGCCAGACGGAAATTTGCCCTGATTAAAGCGCTTCTTGAATTCATTGGCGTCGAGGAAGGCCGAATTCAATTCAGTTGGGTCTCAGCCGGTGAGGGGGAGAAGTTTGCCGAGGTGGTCAAGAAAATTACCACCGATATAAAAGAACTCGGTCCAGCCAAATGCCTGGTGAAAAATAGGATTAATCCATCTGGAGGATTGTAAATGGCTCTGATTGATGAGATTAGACAAGAGGCCAAAAGGTTACTCGAGGAGAAGAGGGTAGATGTAATTATAGGCTACAGAAAGGGGACATTGCCCTTAAGATCGACCCCTGCCTTTATTCGTAATTCCGATGAGGTAGAGGGTCTAATCTTCGATCCCACCTGTTCTAATAATCTGGCATCATTTGCCAATAGATTTGAGGGGAAGGTCGGGGTTATTGCCAAGGGTTGTGACGCCAGATCCCTAATAACCCTGGTTGTTGACCGTCAGATAGACAAGGAGAATCTTGTAATTATCGGTATTCCCTGCCCTGGGGTTATTGACCACCGGAAGGTTCGCCATAGATTGCGTGGTAGAGAAGTGGTAGATGGGTTGATCTTGGAGGATAAGGTCGTGGTTAAAGGAAGAGACCTTAAGGAGGATTTCCCTATATCTGAAGTCTTATCTGGTTCTTGCCAGGTCTGTCAGTATCAGACACCACCGGTCTATGATCTCCTGATTGGCTACCAGATCAAAAAAGAGGGTAGACCATTTGAAGATTTAAAGGAGTTCAAAGAGAAGTGTCCAGGGGAGAGACGGAACTTCTTCGAGGAGGAGTTTTTTAGATGTATCCGCTGCTATGCCTGCCGCCAGGTTTGCCCGGCCTGCTTTTGTGAATACTGTATAGTCGATAGGACTAAACCCCTCTGGTTTGGCAAGACTACAGATCTCTCGGATACCCTGATGTTCCACCTCATCCGGGCCTACCACACTGCCGGAAGGTGTGTGGACTGCGGCGCCTGTCATCGGGCCTGCCCTATGGGGATAGACCTCAGGTTACTGAACAAGAGGCTGGAAGAGGAGGTGGCCGAAAGGTTCGGCTTCCAGGCAGGGCTCGATCTTGAGAGACCAGTGCCCCTCTCTGCATACAAGGATGAAGATACCCAGGAATTCATAATGTAATAAATACTTAGTATGTTTATTGGATGCAGTAATAAAGGGATGTAAGTGTTCAGCCACAAAGACACGAAGACACAAAGATAGAGCAGTAGAGCAGCAGAGCAGTAGTTAAAGACTTTTCTGAAAGTTTCGACCTGTACGGTTAGGTCTATACTACTGTATTTTCTCCTTCGCCCCTGCGGGGCTTAATTAATTTTCAATCTAATGTTCCGTAGGTTCAAACCTACGGCTAACATACTACAGCCCTTCGGGCTTTAATAATGATTC
>JBFMHI010000148.1 GCA_040753085.1 bacterium
ACCCAGTACTACGGTGGATGGCGGCCTGTACCTAAGGCACTCCCTGGAAACGGGGAGCAAACAGATTGCAGGACACCTAAGGCTATTGGAGAGGGTAACTCGCCAGTTCTCTACTCTACCCTATATCCTACTGAGTTGAGAGTGGAGAATAAAGAGTAGAGAGGAGAGAATTGAGACTTTTCAGCTCTCAACTCTCGGCCCTCAACTGATATGAAAATGAGGATTGTGTTGGGTATTACTGGGGCTACGGGGGCCTTATACGCCGTCAAGTTCTTGGAGAAGTGTACCACCGCTGAGAAATTTCTCATCTTAAGTCACTGGGGTAAGTATGTCTTAAAGGAGGAATTGGGAGTTTCTGAGGAGGACCTTAAGACGTGGGTGAAACATATCTTCTCCAATGAGGAGATGACCTCGCCTCTGGCCTCCGGTTCCAATTCCTTCGATGCCTGCCTCATCCTTCCGTGCACGATTTCCACTTTGGGAAAGATTGCCAATGGCATTGGGGACAACCTTATTACTCGTGTGGCTCAGGTGGCTATTAAAGAGGGCCGGCGTCTGGTGCTTTGTCCCAGGGAGACCCCGCTTTCTGCTCTGGCCCTCGAAAACTGTCTCAAGTTAAGTCGAATCGGGGTCACCATCATGCCCATTTCCCCTCCTTTTTACATTCATCCCTCATCCATAGAGGATCTGGCCGGGGGTTTTGTGGACAAGGTCCTCCAAATTTTAGGTCTGGAAAGCTCCAAAGGCTGGCGGGAAGAGGAATTGGAATGATTAAGTGCCTAAGGAAGCGTGGTGATGAAGGGTTTTTTATCTTTGAGAGAGTTCCTGCTTTTTTTGGAAAAACAGGGTGAAGCCATACGAATTCTGCATCCGGTGGATTCCCGGCTGGAGATCACCGAGATTGCCTCCAGGGCATTGAAGGAAGGCAAGCCGGCGCTTATCTTCGAAGACGTTCGGGGTGCGGATTTCCCTCTGGCCATTAATGTTTTTGCCAGTGAAAATCGAATCCGTTTATGTTTAGGCGAATCTCCAGATGAACTGGGAGAGCGGCTGGTGGAGACCATATCCCGGCTTAATCCTCCCAGTCTCAAGGGAATGTGGCAATTGAGAGGTCTTTGGCGCCGGCTGGCGGCCTTCCGCCAGGCCAAGCGTAGATATGGGGTATCTCAAGAGGTAGTGGAAGAGCCAGATCTTACCCGATTACCGGTATTACAATGTTGGCCTGAAGATGGAAGTGCTGACCCCTCGGCTCCAGCCAATTTCTCGGGCCGATTTTTTACCTTCCCCTTGGTAATTACGGCCAGCCCGGCTGATGGCCGATACAACGTAGGTATCTACCGGATGCAGGTCTTTTCCAAAGATTCTACGGGAATGCATTGGCAAATCCAAAAGGGAGGCGGGTTTCATTACCATACGGCTGAAAAGGCCGAACAGCCTCTGGAAGTAGCCATAGCGGTGGGAGCCGACCCTGCCCTGTGTCTGGCAGCCGCGGCTCCGCTTCCTGAGGGAATAGACGAAATGGCCTTTGCCGGTTTCTTGCGGGGAAGTCCTACCCCCGTAGTGCGAGGGAAAACAGTGGGCTTCTGGGTGCCGGCCGGGGCGGAATTTGTCCTGGAAGGCGTGGTCCTTCCGAAAGAAAGGCGGCTGGAAGGGCCTTTTGGGGACCACTTTGGCCACTATTCACCCCCAGCTATGTTCCCTGTATTTCAAGTAAAGAAGGTCACCCGCCGGCGAAATCCTATTTATCACGCCTCGGTGGTGGGTAAGCCCCCTAAAGAAGATAAATACCTCGGGGAGGCCCTCCAGGAAATACTCTCCCCTTTGCTCAGATTGATTCATCCCGAACTCCGCTCGGTTTGGGCCTATTATGAGGCGGGATTTCATAACCTCCTGGTAGTCGCCGTAGAGGAGCGCTACCCCAAGGAGGCCGTCAAAACCGCCCTTTCCCTGATGGGTGAGGGACAACTTTCCCTATCCAAGTGTATTATTCTGGTATCGCCTCAGGTGGATCCAAAAGACTTTAGGACGGTATTAAGGGAGATTCGGATGAATTTTAATCCAGCCTGTGATTTCCTGCTGCTGCCGGGTGTACCGTTAGATACCTTAGATTTCACCAGCCGCCGGATGAATCTGGGGAGCAAGATAATCATCGACGCTACGCTGGGAATCGGAGAGCAAGAGTCCCAAAAGAGGAAAGAATCATTCTGGGATGAGGGAAAAGTCCTCTCCCTTAAGGCTGAATTCCCCGAGATATTGGATGTTCATCTCTGGGAGGAGACCCTGTTGGCTATTAAGGTAAATCAAAGCATAGCGCACAGACCACAGAATACAGAAGGAAATCTGCAATCTGCAATCCGCAATCCGCCATCCGCCATCCGCCATCTGTTGCAAAGGCTGATGCAGCATCCCATTTCCGAATCTCAAATCCGAATAGCGGCGGCAGTCAGTCCGGATGTGGATATTCGCAATCAAGAAGAACTCCTCTGGGGCATTTTTACCCGGTTTGACGGAGAGCGGGATATCCTGTTTACTCAACAATCTTGGAAGGGGATTTCTCCCTTGTATCAGGGATTAATGGGGATTGATGCCACCTGGAAGCCGGGGTATCCTCAACCATTAGAGATGGATTCGGACGTCGTCAAACGGGTGGATGATAATTGGGAGAAATATTGGGTGTAGTGAGATGCTTTATGAACTCTTTATCGCCTTAAGGCATTTACGATCAAAACAAAAAGAGCGATTCATTTCGGTGATCAGTCTTATCTCTGTGGCCGGGGTTGCCCTGGGGGTAAGTGCCCTGATCATTGTGCTGGCGGTGATGAATGGTTTTGAACATGACCTGAAGCACAAGATCCTGGGGAATAAGGCCCATCTTTATGTGTTAGGGCCGGGTGGGACGCCCATTATGGGTTATCAGTCTCTGCTGAATACCCTTAAAGAGGCCGATATTATCGCGGCTGCTCCTTTTATTGAAGGTCAGGTTATCTTAAGCACCAAATATGGCACCAAAGGGGTGGTAGTGCGGGGAATAGAACCAAGGCTCGAATCAAAGGTAACTATTTTATCCTCACAGATTACCGATGGCACCATGGATTTTGACGGCCGAGGAATCCTTGTGGGACGGGAGTTGGCCAGAGAATTGGGACTTAAGCTGGGGGATGAGGTGAATGTCTTCTCACCCCGGGAAAGGGACCTTCTCCTGGATGAATCAACGCCTGCTCTGGCTATGGTTCCTCGGGTAGATAAATTCAAGGTCGGTGGGATATTCGCCTCGGGGATGTATGAATATGATTCCTCTCTGGGCTATGTCTCTCTAAAAGATGCTCAGAACTTATTTCACCTCCCAGAAGCCGTGAGTGGGATTGCGGTTAAAATATCCAATATCTATCAGGCTTCTGAAATAGCTTCTCAGATAGAAAATGGGCTGAAAGGACCTTATTGGGTCCGCACCTGGCAGGAGACAAACAGAAATCTATTTTCAGCCCTGAAGCTGGAAAAGACCGTTATGTTTATTCTGCTTACCCTAATCGTATTCGTGGCTGCCTTTAATATTGCTAGCACCCTGATTATGATTGTTATGGAAAAGACCAGAGAGATCGGGATTCTCAAGTCAATGGGCTCAAAGGCCAAAAGTATAATGGCTATTTTCATGTTGGAAGGGTTGTTTATCGGTCTGTCTGGGGTAATAATAGGATTATTAGGTGGTATGGCTGGTTGTGAATTACTTCAACAATATCAATTTGTCAAACTTCCCAGTGACGTGTATTATATTAGCACCCTGCCTGTGCAGATAGACTATACGGATGTTTTTATCATTGTGGTGGCCGCTCTGGGCTTGAGTGTTCTTTCGACCTTGTATCCGGCCTGGGCGGCCGCGCGCCTGGACCCGGTGAAGGCCTTGCGGTATGAATGAGCAGATACATCGCCTCTAACTTTTTAAGTTGACATTATTCTTAAGTTATATTACACTACCAAAGAGATGTCAAGGCCAACTGAATTCGGCCAGATAGTCGTTCCTGACCACAAAGAATTGGATAGAGGGACCTTAGGCGCAATTATCAGACAAACTGGTCTTAGTGTAGATGAGTTGGTAAGGTTGATTACAACGGAAACATTCAGTAGAATTGGAATATCCAATATTAAAAAAAATCAGTGTTTCATCCGTGTCCATCTGTGTCTGAATAGTTGCGAATAGCGCAAGGTTAGGCTAATTATTTCACAGTAAGAAATATGCCAACTTTGCCGTAAAAAACTTGAACATCGAGTATAAGATACCCAGAGGGGGATCAATTTCCTTAATCGTTTAAGGCGGGAAGTGAAAGTGTCGGCGGCCTTTGTGGTCTTTTATCCGTAGCCCTTGATCATCGTTTCGGCCATTTACAAATAGCCCTCGGGCGACCGGGTGTCTGGTGGCCCGCTGTTGTAACTACTCAACCACTAAGGCACAAAGATTACAAAATTCTCTTCGTGCCTTAGTGGCTTTGTAGCTGAGTAGTGGCCCGCTGTTCCACCTACCAGACCCCAGACTACCAGATGAAGGAGATGCCTATGATAACCAAAGAACTCATTACCCAACATGGCCTTTCAGAGGCAGAGTATGCTCAAATCAAAGAACTTTTAGGCCGGGAACCTAATCTGGTTGAACTGGGCCTCTTTTCTGTTATGTGGAGTGAACATTGCAGTTATAAAAATTCTAAAGCCGTGCTCAAGTCTTTTCCCACTCAAGGGAAATTAGTCCTACAGGGGCCGGGTGAAAATGCCGGCGTAATTGATCTGGGGGAAGGCTTAGGCTTGGTCTTTAAGATCGAATCACATAATCATCCCAGCGCGGTGGAGCCTTTTCAGGGAGCAGCTACCGGCGTGGGGGGCATCATTCGAGATATTTTTGCCATGGGCGCCAGACCGATCTGTCTCCTTAATTCCCTTCGTTTTGGAGAGTCGGATAATCCTCGAACCCAATACCTGCTCAAAGGAGTAGTGGCCGGTATAGCTTCCTATGGTAATTGTATGGGTATTCCTACGGTGGGAGGAGAGGTCTATTTTGAAAAACCGTATCAGGAGAATCCCCTGGTTAATGCCATGTGTGTGGGCGTAGTGGAAATATCTTCTTTAGTTAAGGCCATCGCTTCAGGAGAGGGAAATACCTTGCTTTATGTGGGTGCTACTACCGGTCGAGACGGCATTCACGGGGCCACTTTTGCCTCGGCTGAACTGAGAGATGATTCTCATCAGGACCGGCCTTCGGTTCAGATAGGTGATCCCTTTACGGAAAAACTCCTCCTTGAGGCATGTTTGGAAGTGCTTCAAGCGGCCTCCCGGAATGGAGGGGTAATTGGTCTGCAAGATATGGGAGCTGCCGGCCTGACCAGCTCATCTTCTGAAATGGCTTCCCGTGGAGAAAGCGGGATAGAAATAGATGTTTCCCTTGTTCCCCGAAGAGAAGAAGGCATGACCCCTTACGAGGTTATGCTCTCTGAGTCTCAGGAACGGATGCTTTTTTGTATCAAGGAAGGGACCGAAGATATAGCTAAGGAGATTCTGGCCAAATGGGATTTAAACTCAGTAGCCGTTGGGAAGGTAACCAGAGACGGGATGCTCAGGGTGAAAGACGGAGAGGTAGTGGTGGCCGAGGTTCCGGTCAAGGCATTAACTGAGGCTGCTCCGATTTATGAGAAAGAGGGCACTCGACCCCACTATCAAGATAAACTTCAACAGCTTGACCCTTCACTGATTACTCGTCGAGAAGACTTCAATCAGGTCTTGCTTAAACTCATGGCCTCGCCTAATATCACCCCTAAAACCTGGATATACGAACAATATGATCATATGGTAGGCACCAACACCGTCATCCTTCCCGGTCAGGCTGATGCCGCTCTTCTTCGGATTAAAGGGCTAAAAAAATTAGTGGCTGTTACCACTGACGGCAATGGCCGGTATTGTTATCTTGATCCCTTTCGGGGTGGAGCTATTGCCGTGGCTGAAGCCGCCAGGAATCTGGTTTGTGTCGGGGCTAAACCTCTGGCGGTAACCGACTGCCTTAATTTTGGCAATCCGGAAAAGCCGGAGATTTATTGGCAGTTTCAACGGGTAGTCGAGGGGATGAGTATGGCCTGCCGGATACTTGAAACACCGGTAGTAAGCGGCAATGTTAGTTTTTATAATGAATCGCCGGAGGGGGCTGTTTATCCCAGCCCAGTAGTGGGTATGGTTGGATTGATAAATAATGCTGAACCTTTGGTGAAAGGGCCTGGATTCTGCTCGCCGGGAGATATAATAGTGCTGCTGGGAGAAACCAAAGAAGAAATTGGAGGGAGTGAATATTTAAAGGTGATTCATAACTGTGTCACTGGCCGGGCGCCGACCATAGACCTGGAAATCGAAAAACAGGTCCATGCCGCCGCCTTGACGGCGATTCAGGCCGGGATCATTCACACCGCCCATGACTGCGCTGAAGGGGGACTGGCGGTGGCCCTCTCTGAAAGCTGCCTGATGGGCGGCCTGGGAGCGGATATCTTTACTGGAACCGACCTCTTCCCGGTTCCTTTCCTCTTCGGGGAATCCCAATCAAGGATTTTACTTGCCTTAGCTGAGGAGAATCTTTCGGCTCTGGAGCATATTGCCAGGGAAAATAGGATCCCCTTCCGGGTCATTGGACAGGTCGGAGGAGAAAGATTGGTTATTAATGATCTGATAGATCTGCCGCTCGGTGACTTAGCCGCCGTCTGGCGCAGAGTAGATGGTAACTACTCAAAACTAAGTTCAGCCGACCGCTTCGCGGTCGGCTGAACGGCGCGGCGGGCTTCGCCCGCGTGTTCG
>JBFMHI010000149.1 GCA_040753085.1 bacterium
CAATCATTATGGTGAGGTGACAATCTCTTTTCTTAATTAAAGCTTCTATTAGATAAAGCTATCTTTCAAAAAGCCTTGTTGGCCCAATAGCACAAAACCTTTTCTGGAAGTGCGGAATGCAAGTTAATCCTTCCTTTGTCGAATTAATTGCTTTATGTCATCTACCTTTTTATCTAACCTTTCCAATATTTTCTCTTTAACTGCATCTACCTCTTCATGTCTCTTAGACTTAGTAAGCTCCTTGAGTAATTTTTTTGTTTCCCTCACCCTATCCCTCTCCCATCAAGGGAGAGGGAATTTTGCTTTGTCTCCCAACTAACTGCTTAACTTAGTTTTGAGTAGTTGCCGTTAAATATACAAAAATTAGCAATAGATATATTATTTAATTTTTAGCTTGCTTCTTTACTTTATTTATGATATAATATTAATAGGAGGTTTTTTAAATGAAGAAACGGTTATCTATTCTATTTTTATTATACAGAAAACAGGGAATAGTCTGGGCTTTTTGTTCTGTGTTCTGGGTTCTTGGTCTGATGATGCCTCTTGGAATGGCGGCTGGTTCTTCTGATCCAGGACCGATTATTAGGGATGCCCTCTTTCATTCACCGAGATTGACCGAGCAATGGTCTAATGAACCAGCCAGAGCCCCGGCCAGGGCCCCCGGCAGGTTTAGAGAGACCAGTGAATATATGATCGGCCGGATAGCCGTAGGTATAATCTTGCCTGAAAGTAATGGCAGTATTGACTATCCTCAAACAGAAAATTGGACCTCGGCTGAGGAAAATGCGATTAAGGCCGAGATTCAGGCCTGCCTTAACTGGTGGGTGGCCAGGGAACCGGCTGCCCAACTTAAATTTATTACCGACTTTCACTTCCGGGTGCCTACCGGTTATGAACCTATTCAACACCCCCAGACAGATGAAGGTCTCTGGATATCAGAGGTAATGACCAGCCTGGGCTATCCCGGGACAAACTATATGGACCAGGTTTACGAATATAATAATGCCCTTAGAGAAGAGCAGGGCGCCGATTGGGCCTACACCATCTTTGTGGTTGATTCTTCCGCCGATGGAGATGGGAAATTTAGTGACGGTTATTTTGCCTATGCCTGGGTGGGCGGTCCATTTGTGATGCTCACTTACGACAATAACGGTTACGGTATATCCAACATGGATGCCGTCTGTGCCCATGAGACAGGTCATATCTTTTACGCCCTGGACCAATATGCCGAAAGCGGCTGCAGCCCCACTGAAATATCCGGCTATCTGGCGGCGCCTAACAGTAACTGTGAAAATGGCGGGACCTCTTATGAATGTATTATGCGGGGCGAAGTGAGGCCTTATACCACCGGCGCCGTTTCCATTTCTGCCCGGGAACAGATAGGCTGGCGAGACACTGACTCGGATGAAATCCTGGATATCGTGGATATCAATCCTGAGACATCTTTGACTCCCTTCTTACCGGATCCTACTGAGAATTCAACCCCGGCCTATACCGGGTCAGCTCAAGCCGGAGCGCCTTTTCCCAATAATAATCCTTATAATCCTTACGGCAGTGGAAGAAGCGACATAAATATCAACATCATTAGCGGCGTTGAGTATCGGTATCGTCTTAATAGCGGGGATTGGAGCGAATGGTTGGCCGCCTCGGCGGCAGATGGAGCCTTTGACAGCCAGGAAGAGGATTTCACCTTTACTACCTCCCCCCTAACCCAGGGAACTTATGACTTTGAAGTCAGGGCCTTAAACCGTTTCGGCAATGCCGACTCATCGCCAGCGGCCGACCAGTTGACCATTGAGGGCCAAGACCTCCCGCCCACCTGCACCCTTATCCAGCCTGGAGGTCTGACCTGGTATAATGGAACGATAACCCTGGCGGCCTTGGCCGAGGATTCCGATGGCGTGGTTACCCAGGTGGAATTTGATTATTCCCTTAATGGCTCCACCTGGTATTCCTGTGCAGGCAGTCCGGTTACGGCTTCCCCTTACAACTTGAGTTGGGAGAGCTGGCCGGCTGGGGAAGTAGACCAGAGTGTCAGCCTCCGGGCCAGGGCCAAGGACAATCAGGGGCTGTATTCCGAATATTCACAGGTTCAGATTAAGGTGGATAATAAGAGCCCCCAGTTCAGCAACTGGGTCAATACACCGGCTGATTTGACCGAAGACTTTATTGGCTCCTTTCAGATCCGAGTAGATGTAATGGATGAGGGGATCGGCCTGCAAGGTGAAGCTCCGGGGCTGGACTACCGGATCGGCCTAAACCCCTTCGATGGTTACGAAACTATGACCCTGTCTGGAGGAAATGCCTGGATTTTTAACATCTCTGAGCCGGTTGACGGTTGGGAGAATTATGGCGGCCAGTATCTGGAATACAAGGTTCAGGCCAAAGACGGCTTGGGTAATACGGCGCTAAGTCAGGCAAGGCAAGAGCTTATCGATGAGATCAATTCCCCTCCTACCGTTAGTTTGATCTCCCCACTGCCCCTTGCCTGGAATCACGGAACCATCAATTTAGCGGCTGAGGCATCAGACCCTGACGGGTCAATTACTCAGGTTGAATTCTTCTATTCTCTCGATGGCCTGATCTGGTATCTCTGTCCCGGAGGGGTTGATGCTGTCTACCCTTATGCGGTAAGCTGGACGAGCTTGCCGGCGGAAGGGGTGGATGAAAGTGTCGGCCTCCGGGCCAGGGCTAAAGATAATGAGGGCCTATATTCTACCTACGATGAAATTCAGATCAAGGTGGATAATGTCCCGCCTCTCATCAGCCACTGGGTTCAGGTTCCGGATGATCTAACCGCGGATCATTCAGGTCCATTTAGGATTATGGTGGCCGTATCCGACCAGGGTTTTGGTCTCTCAGATCAGGTTCCCGGTCTGGACTACCAGGTCGGTTCTCTTATATTTGATGGCTATGAAGAGATGACCTGGGACGAAGGTGATACCTGGCTCTTTGATATTTCGGCCCCCGGGGGTGATTGGACGTCTTATCAAGGGAAATCCATAAGCTACAAGGTTGAGGTAGCCGACGGGCTGGGAAACACCACCACCAGCGAAGTGCGGGAGGAGTTCATTGATGAAGTTGAGAGGCCGCCTACCTGTCAACTCATCTCACCCGCCCCTTCGGCCTGGTATGCCGGACTCATCAATCTGACGGCCGAGGCTAACGATACCGAGGGGATAATCACTCAGGTGGAGTTCGCCTATTCCCTTGATAGGCTCAGTTGGGCTCCACTTCCCGGAAGTCCTGATACCACTTATCCTTATAATTTGACCTGGGATAGTTCATCTTCGATTCAGGTGGATGAAAATGTCAGCCTTCGGGTCAGGGCTTGGGATAACCAGGGATTATATTCTGACTATCACGAGGTGCAAATCAAGATAGATAATGCCCCGCCCTTACTTGACAACTGGCGCCGGATACCGCTTGATCTTACGGAGACACATTCGGGATCTGTCAGGATTGAGCTGGATATCTTTGATGAAGGGGCCGGGCTTTCCGGACAGGTTCCGAAGCTGGACTATCAGATTGGCTCTGAGACCTTTGGCGGTTACCAGGAAATGACCTCAACAGGAGGCAACGTCTGGTCTTTCGAGATACATGAGCCGGAATCCGGCTGGGAAGGTTATAGGGGAGAGCCTCTAATTTACCAGGTTGAAGCAAGCGATGCGGTGGGGAATACCACCCTGAGCGATCTGTATCAGGAACTTATCGATAGGGTTAATCTGCCGCCGGTCTGCGAACTTACCCTGCCTGCGCCTTTAGCCTGGTATGCCGAAACGATTCCTCTCTTAGCCGAGGCTAATGATCCTGATGGAACTATTGCTCAGGTGGAATTTGCCTGGTCTTTTGATCAGGCCACCTGGTATCCAGTTCCAGGGAGTCCGGCTACCGCCTCTCCCTATGGCTTAACCTGGCGGCCATCGGTTCAGACTGAGGGGAGTGCCTTTATTCGGGCCAGAGCCAGGGATAACGAGGGCCTTTACTCGGCCTACCACTCGATTCAGATCATGCTGGATAATAAGCCCCCCGCTTTGAGTAATTGGATAACGGTCCCCTCTGATCTCACCGCTGACTACCAAGGCCTTTTTCAGATTAAAGTCGAGGCCGTAGACGGGGGTATCGGTCTGGCCGCTGAGGGGGTAAAGATCGATTATCGAATTGGGTCCGAGGCCTTCAGTGGTTATCAGGTTATGACTTCAGGAGGGGGCAATAGCTGGGTATTTAATATCGCCGAACCACTTGAGGGTTGGAGTAGTCACGGAAACGAATATCTGGAATATAGAATCAAGGCCACTGATGCCCTGAATAATGAGGTCACCGGTGATCTAATGGTTGAACTCATTGACCGCATTAATTGGCTTGACCCTACCTGTCGGATTACTTCGCCTCTTCCCCTGAACTGGTATGCCGGATCCATTAGTCTATCGGCTGAGGCCAACGATACTGATGGGACCATTGTTCAGGTAGAGTTCGCCTATTCTCTGGATGGACTCACCTGGTATCCGGTGGCAGGCAGTCCTGATTTTAGCTATCCTTACAGTTTGGTCTGGGATACTCGACAGATCATCAGCCAAACAAATCAGAGTGTGCAGATCAGGGGCCGGGCTCTGGACAGCCAGGGACTTTATTCAACCTCCGCTGAAGTAACCATCAAGGTGGATAATGAGGCCCCTGACTTTAGCCATTGGGATAATACACCGGCTGATCTTACGGCTGACTACGCTGGCCCTTTCCAGATCAGGGTGGCTATTCTGGATGAGGGCGTCGGCCTGCTAAAGGCGCCTGAAATTGATCACCGGATAGGTGCCGGGTCTTTTAGCGGCTATCAAGAGATGATACGAGGCGAAGGCGACACCTGGATGTTTGATATCCCTGAACCAGTTGAGGGTTGGGAGGCTTATGCCAATGAATACCTTGAATATAAGGTCGCCGGCCAGGATGGTCTGGGTAATGCGGCCACATCTGATTTAAGAAGCGAGTTTATCCAGGCCCAGTCGACTCCGCCGCAATGCCGCCTTATCTCTCCCGCGGCTTTCGGTTGGTATGCCGGCAGGATTAACCTGGCGGCTGAGGCATCTTCTTCTAATGGCCGTATCCTTCAGGTTGAGTTTGCCTATTCCCTGGATAGCCTGACCTGGTATGAATGTGAAGGGAGTCCTGTTTCTGCCTCCCCTTATTCTTTGGTCTGGCAGACTGTGCCTTCTGATGGAGTAGACAGCCAGGTTTATCTGAGGGCCAGAAGCCTGAATTCCATTGGAGCTTATTCTGATTGGAATGCGATAGAAGTAAAGATAGACAACCAGCCCCCCCTCTTCCAATCCTTTACCCATATTCCAGATACTCTTACTAACCACTCCACCGGAAACGTAGTGGTCAATGTTGGTATCCTGGAAACAGGGAGCGATCTTGAATTTCCCGGATGGGATTGGCGAATTGGAGGAGATGCCTACACCGGCTATAAACAAATGGATTCTAATGCCCCTGGCCTATATACGGGGGCCATTCCAGAACCGGTCCAAGGATGGGCGGCTTACGCCGGTGAATATGTTTACTATCGAATAAAGGCCAGTGACCGAGCCGGCAATACCGCCTTTAGCCCAGAACAAATGATACCTATTCAAGCGCTTGAACAGATGCCGCCTGTTTTGGATTGGGTGGCGGCCAAGGAAGCCGAAGTGGACATCCACTTTCAAGACGAGAGCCTGCCCCTCAACCTCTCAGAGGCCTCTTTCTTGATCTTTGAAACAGATAATCCTGGCCACGTTCTTACCTTGTTTAATCCTGTCCTGGACCAGCTTGATCAGGCCTTAGTCCATCTCCCCCTGCTTCAGTTTGAGGGTGGGGTTACCTACACCTTGAAAATAGAAGGGGTCAAGGATGCGGCCGAGAACCGGAGCCCCTCTGTTCTGGAAAGGGAATTTATCCCTGTTTTCCCGGATCAAGTCACCGAGGTAATCAAGGAGGACGGCACAGGCATAGAAATTGAGCCGGGTACCTTTGATGAGGTCGTATCTCTTGAGATAGACCTGGCGCCAGTCTTGGCCCAGGAGTTTGAGACAGAAAGCTCAGTGACTTATAAATTGATAACCACGACTGGTCGAAGATATGAGGCCAGAGGCACAGATGGAGCTTTATTAGATGAAGATGATTTTAACCGTCCGGTCAAGATACAGATACCTTATCCTGAAGCTGAAGAAGGAAATGATTTAAGTATCTATTACTTAGATGAGGCGAAATCCGTATGGCTTGAACTTACTGGTGAGCAAGAGATAGATCATAATTCTCACCTGATTACTGCTTTAGCGTCTCACCTTTCTATCTTCTGTATTGCTCGACTTACTTCACCTCCGATTGAACCACCTGCCGGGGAAGATTTCATTGTCTATCCCAACCCCTTCAGAGGGCCGGACGGGCATACCCGTATTAACTTTAAAGGACCGGGCGAGCAGGCGAGGATAAGCATCTTCTCTGTAAGCGGCCAACTGGTAAAGAAATTAAGCCGGGAAAATTGGGGGGGAGGCATCTGGTCCTGGGAAGTAGAGCCTGATTTGGCCAACGGCCTTTACATCTACCTCATCCTTGAAGGCGGGACTAAAAAGGTAGGCAAGCTGGCGATTGTTAGATAGCAGACGTAGATTCACTCGATTACTGGAGTCCTTGACCCCTTGAATCCTCGGTCCCTAAAACGGATGTTCCGCCAGCATTTTAGGGCTAAGATATTTGAGGGCAAGGAGTTATGTTATATTTTTACTTTTAAATGTAGCCACTAAAAATTTAATATTTCTCAAAAAAGTACTTGACATAGTGAGGA
>JBFMHI010000150.1 GCA_040753085.1 bacterium
CCTATTTCACAGGTCGTAATTTTTTCTTCGTGTCCTTCGTGCTCTTCGTGGTTTATCCTTGATTTTCATCAAGGCAGGCTCTTGTTTACCCCATCCTTTTACCCAATTTGTGGGTAAGGATAAGCCTGAGGGGAGAGGGTAGGGTGAGGGGGGATTGCTTCTACAAGAGACCAACCTATCAAATCAAATGTGACGGTACACTAATTGAGCCGCCAAGGCGGAAAATATGGGTAGATTTTTTAATACAGCCGGCCACTGTAAGCCGGAATGGCATTATACGGTTGATCCTTTGCCGCGCCTGCCAGGTGTCCGAGATCTAATTGAAGGAGGACACTATTTTGTCTTTAATGCCCTGGCCAATCAGATTGTCAGGCATATTTTGAAAAATGACTACAGCCGAACCATCACCCCGGCCCATGTGGTCCAGGCCAGAGAGGAACTGATCCAACGCCGTGATACTCACTTAGACTGTCTGATAGACAAGCTCAGGGAACCGGTAGTAAAGGATGTGGCCGAGGCCATTATTGGCGGAGAAGTCATAGTGTCTGACCGCCTTAATGATGCCATAGCTTACGTTCATGACCTGGGACTTATTACCAGAAAGTCACCCGTAAAGTTTGCCAATCCCATCTACGCCGAGATCATCCCCAGGGTCTTGAACTACGGCTGGGAGCTTTCCTTTAATGAGGACCTGGTTGATCAGACGTGGTATGTAAAAGATGGTCGGCTTGACATGGATGCCCTGTTGGCCGCCTTTCAGAAGTTCTACCGTCGTAATTCAGAGGCATGGCTGGAGAGATTTGACTTTCGCGAGGTGGGAAGACGGTTATTGCTAATGGCCTTTCTCTAACGGATTGTCATTGCCGGGGGGGCTATTGAGCGAGAGATGGCCGTAGGGAGTGGACGTTGTGACCTTTTGGTGTGATTTGGCCCTAACCGCTTTATTATAGAACTCAAACTGCGGCGAGATCAATATTCGGAAGAAGAGGGGCTGGAGCAGATAGCCCGCTATCTGGATCGTTTAGGCCTGGACCACGGATACTTTATTTTGTTCGAGATAGACCCCAAAATCCCATGGGAGAAACGTATTTATCGTAAAGAAGTCGAACAAGGCGGGAAAAAGATTAGTTTGATTGGTATGTAGAAGGGCGGCGGCGCCTGAGCGTTGGAGAGAACGAATCAGGAAAGGAGTTAGCGATGTACCATCCTAACCGAAATGAATTTAAGAAAAAAGCTGAGCAGGGCAATCTGATTTCGGTCTACACCGAGATTCTGGCCGATATGGAGACGCCGGTTTCGGCCTTTTACAAAATAGGCCAGGATGATTTTGCCTACCTCCTGGAAAGCGTGGAAGGCGGGGAAAGGATCGGCCGTCACTCCTTCCTGGGGATTTCACCTAAAATCATTCTGGAAAGCAAAGGCCCCCATATTACCATTATCCAGAAAGATCAGCCCCAGACCACTAAAGAGAAAGGGGATCCGCTGGCCTTCCTAAAAAAGCTGCTTGAACCTTTCAAACCGGTCAGAGTTGATGAACTACCCGGCTTCTATGGCGGATGGGTAGGATACCTCGCCTACGATTATATCCGTTTTATTGAAGACATCCCGGATAACAACCCTGATGACCTTAACCTGCCTGACTCCGTCTTTATGATCGCCGACGACCTCCTTATCTTTGATCACGTCCTTCATACCCTTAAGGTAGTCTCAAATGCCCATATCCGGCCCGATCAAGGTGTGGATGAGGCCTATAATGAAGCGATTAGCCGCATAGAGAAGACAGTCAGCGCCTTGAGGGCCCCTCGCGAACTTCCTTCTGAGTTGAAAGGCACCGGAAGAAAGGTGATAAAACCCGACTCTAATTTTACCAAATCAGCCTATGAATTGGCGGTTATGAGGGCCAAAGAGTATATCAAGGCTGGAGACATCTTCCAGGTCGTTCCCTCGCAGCGGCTCACCACCCCTATCCTGGCCTCTCCCCTGGACATCTACCGGGCCCTCAGGGTGATCAACCCTTCTCCTTATATGTATTACCTTAATTTTGGTCCTCTGAAGATAGTCGGTTCTTCTCCTGAAATCCTGGTCAGGGTTACCGGCCGGAATGCCGAAGTCCGCCCTATTGCCGGAACAAGGCCGCGAGGCAAGTCCCGCAAGGAGGATAAGCAACTGGAGGAGGACCTGCTGTCTGATCCCAAGGAACTGGCCGAACACGTGATGCTGGTTGACCTGGGCCGAAACGACCTGGGCCGGGTTTGTGAATACCAGAGTATTCATTGGCCTGAATTTGAAGTAATAGAACGCTACTCGCATGTCATGCATATTGTTTCTTCGGTAAAAGGCAAGGTCAGACCCGGCTTTGATTCTCTTGATGTCCTGAGGGCTTGTTTTCCGGCCGGCACCGTAAGCGGGGCGCCAAAGATCAGGGCTATGGAGATCATCGACGAACTGGAACCCACCCGTCGTGGACCTTATGCCGGCTCGGTCGGCTACTTCAGCTTTTCCGGCGACCTGGATATGGCCATTACCATCCGAACGATTATCATCTCCAAAGACAGGGCTTATGTCCAGGCCGGCGGAGGAGTGGTGGCTGATTCTGATCCGGACCGGGAATACCAGGAGACCATGAATAAGGCCCGGGGGATGATTAAGGCTATTGAGCTGGCCGAAAGCGGATTCAGATGATGAATTATAACCCTTCAGGCCGCTTTTATATTTCCTTTGGGCCTCTGTGGCTGAACGCGTAACTATTCAGCCACGGATTTACACGGATGAAACACTGATTTTTTTGTAAGTGTTCAGCCACAAAGACACTAAGACACAAAAATAGAGCAGTAGAGCAGCAGAGCAGTAGAGCAGTAGTTAAAGACTTTTCTGAAAGTTTCAGAACCTCTGCTCTATTGCTCTAATGTTCTCTACGACACATATTTTGTAACCGTTCATCCCATGAGGCTGGACGCTGGATGCTCGATGCTCGACACTGGACATTGGATACTTTACCAGCATCGAGCATCCAGCATTCGAGTATCGAGTATCGAGACATTCTTGCGGATAACGTAAAACAGGAGAGGCTAATGTTAATAAGTGATATTCAATTCATTTTCATTATCATAAGCTGCCTGGCTGTAATCGCCATTGTCTTCCTGGCCATCAGGGACTACTGGCAGAGGAAGGAATTCGGGGCATTAAAGGCACAGGATGCTAAAACCATTCTTGGCCTGATTAAGGATAAAGAAATCCTGTTCAGCGATATCCTGACCAAACTGGATTCCCTCAGCCATAAAGAAGAAAAGCAGCAGGGCCTGTTGGTTAATATGCTCAGCAGGTATGAAGAAGAAGAAAAAAAACGCCAGGAGACCCAGATGAACATGTTGGACTACAAGGTTCAGAAATGGCAGGACCAGATGGAAGACCGAATTACCCAGCGATTCATCCGTCTGCAAAAGGATATCGAACAATTAGATAACCGATTACAAAAATTAGAGAAAAAGTAACTATTCAGCCACAAAGCCACTAAGGCCCAAAGAGAATATGGCTGAGTAGTTACGAGAAAGAAAGATAAACCGTGAGCGGCGGATTTAAGAGATTGATCCCTTTCAGTATTGTTTCGCTTCTTCTCTTAACCAACCTCTTTCCCCTGGGCTGGATGGTGATTACCTCGCTGCGTCCTGAAGGCAAGATCATCTCAGACCAAACTAGGTTGATTCCGGAAGATATCTCTCTGGATAATTTCAGGGAGGTGTGGCAGAGCGGCCCCTTTGCCCGCTACAGCTTCAACAGTATCCTGGTTACGAGCGTGGTCATCCTGACCAATATCGGTTTTTCCTCTATGGTGGGTTATGCCTTTGCCCGCGGTCGGTTTTGGGGCAAGGAGATCCTTTTCGGTTTTATTGTGGCCTCCCTTATGATCCCCAAACAGGTCTTGATCATCCCGATCTTTATCTTGATGCATAAGATGGGCTTGATCAACACATATTTTGCCCTTATTCTGCCTTTTTGTTGTGATGGCTTCAACATCTTCCTGATGAGACAGTATATTCAGTCTCTCCCCTTAGACTTAGAAGATGCCGCTCGACTAGATGGGGCTTCTGAAGCCGGTTTGCTTTTCAGGATAGTGATGCCTCTGGCCAGGCCGGCTCTGGCCGTAGTGGCCATAAACACCGCCCTGGTTACCTGGAACGCGGTGCTTTATCCCTTGATCTTGACCAGCACTGATGAGATGAGAACCTTACCGGTTGGCCTGGCTCTTTATTCTCACGGCCCCCATTCGGTTGATTGGGGACATCTAATGGCCGGCTCAAGCCTGGCCTGCCTGCCTATCTTGATTGTGTTTTTAGCCTTCCAACGTCATATTATCGCCGGCATCACTGCCGGAGCAACCAAAGGATGAGATCGATGGTGAATAGGCTGAAGACTTTTAGGCTGAAGGCTGAAGGCTTTTAGGGAACAGCCTTCAGCCTATAGTTAGTAATCTGCCATACAGAGATGTCACTGAACAATTCAATCCGCCATCCGAAATCAGAAATCAGAAATCCAAAGATTGTTTCTATCATTGGGCCAAAAGGCTCCGGAAAGACCACCCTGATTAAAGGGCTGATCAAGGAACTCAATCGCCGGGGTTATCGTGTGGGAACTATCAAGCATTACGACTGCCACCTTGACCTGAAGGAGGTGGAAAAACCAGGGAAGGATACTTTTCACCATTTAACCGCTGGCGCAGAAAGGGTAGTCCTGGCAGGGCCTGCTTGGTTAACCCTGGCCAGAGAACTAAAGAAAGAAATGGGGTTAAATGAAATATGTCAAACTTACCTTCAGGGGTTGGATCTGGTTTTAACTGAAGGTTATAAGGGGGAGGATAAACCAAAGATAGAGGTCTTTCGGTCTGAGCTTTATCAGCAACCACTTTCTAAGCCAGGCGATGATTTGGTAGCCCTAGTTAGCGACACCAGGTTAGACCTGGGGGTAACGTGCTTTGAACCTACTAACTACAAGGGTTTGGCGGATCTCTTGGAGAAGAAATTTATTTGGCACGATAGTAAAAGTTGAGAATTGCGAACTTTGATTTTGCCGCCGCTTTTTTGTTGACAAACCCTGAGCTTATCGTGTATCATATTTTTAAACCTAAGGTAAGTGTTCAGCCACAAAGACGCTAAGACACAAAAATAGAGCAGTAGAGCAGCAGTTAAAGACTTTTCTGAAAGTTCCAGAACTGCTGCTCTATTGCTCCACTGCTCTCTAAAACACATACTTTTTTCCCCTTCGTGTCTTCGTGCCTTGGTGGCTGAACGGTTACAACCTAAGTTTTGCACGAAATCGAATCTATCGTCTTTGGGGGATTTTGAACCGCCCCAGAATGGCTGAGAATCTTTTTAGATGAAAAGAAAGAAAAGGCTTATTATCATAAGCATCTTGCTCTTAATTATTTTTGCTTTTATTGCCTATAAATTCTATATAGATAATAGAGGTGATAAAGATATTATTTCAGGCACTGGCACTATTGAAACGGCTGAGGTGATAGTATCTTCTAAAGTGGAGGGCAGAATAGCTAATCTTTATATAGATAAAGGGACTAAGGTCAAGAAGGGACAGGTTATTGCCGAGATTGAACGGGTGGAATTAAAGGAACTGGCCAGAGAGGCAGAGACGAAACTTAAATTGGCCAGGACTCATTTGTCCCAGGCAGAGACATTAGCCACACTTGGGCCACAAATCACTAATGCCCGGATTGAGCAAGCTAAGAGTAATTTAGCCCAGGCAAAAGCCAGTTTGGAAAATACTGAGAAAGACCTCTTGCGAATAAAAAGATTGTTTGAGCAGGGCGCCGTCTCTCAACAACAATTTGACGCTATCCAGACTAAATATACCCTGGCTTATGAAAACCTGAATACAGCCGAATCCAACCTCGAACTTGCCCTGTCTAATAGACTAGACAATAAGGTTAAAGAGGATGAGGTTGAAAAAGCTAAATCTCAATTAAAGTTAGCTGAGACTGGCTTAGAATTAATCAGGATCAAGCTGGCTGAAACTACTATTAGGAGTCCCCTGGAGGGAACGGTGCTGGTAAAATCTATCGAAGAGGGCGAGTTAGTCGGCCCGGGGACACCTATTGCCACCATAGCTAATCTGGATGATATCTGGGTAAAGATTTATATCAAGGAGGCTGATTTAGGAAGGGTTAAACTGGATCAGGCGGCAAGGGTAACGATAGACTCATTCCCAAACCGTATCTTTAAAGGCAATATTCACTTTATCTCCCAAGAGGCGGAATTTACCCCTAAGAATATCCAGACCAGGGAAGAACGGATTAAACAGGTCTTTGGGGTAGAAATAAAGCTCCTTAATCCGCAAGGGATAATTAAACCTGGCATGCCGGCCGATGCGGAGATATTAACAAATGGTAACTATTTAGCTACTGATTAACACGGATTAGCACGGATAAATAGCAGATAGCAAAGGACAGAAGACAGAGGTTAGAGAACAAAGAACAGATGTCAGAGGCGGGTATCCTTCGTTGACGGGGGATTAAGAAGAACAGAAGACAGAACTCAGAGAACAGAAGGAGACAAACCTTTCAGCCTAATTACGGACACGGATCTTGGACACGGTTCACGAATTTAAACGATTCGTAACTACTCAAGACTAAGTTAAGCAGTTAGTTGGGAGACAAAGCAAAATTCCCTCTCCCTTGATGCTTATCCTTACCCACAAATTGGGTAAAAGGATGGGGTAAACAAGAGCCTGCCTTGATGAAAATCAAGGATAAACCACGAAGAGCACGAAGGACACGAAGAAAAAATTACGACCTGT
>JBFMHI010000151.1 GCA_040753085.1 bacterium
GGTCTACTAAAGGCTTGAAGATGCTATTGATGTTCTCCACTGCTGAACTGGCGCGCTGGGTAGATTCTAAAAGGGTGTCTACTTTATTAGCCCATTGTTCCAGGAAAGCGTCACCTTCGACCCAGATAGCGCACTCGGCTTCGGCACGTTCCAGAGACGGGCGGAAAGCACGATGCTGCATGCTCTTGACTTCGTGTTTCCTTTAGATTTTTCTCAGTGTCTCTGTGTCTCCGTGGTGAGGTGAACGGTTACGTCTGGATGAGATGGAGGAGATGGAGGAGAATGGAGGACGGGCGGTCGACGGTCCAGGATGAAGTCAACCGTCTGACCAGTAACATACAGGGGGAATGAGATACTCAATGTTGGAAGCGATTAGAACAGAGATATGTCCGCCAAAGCCGAAGGAGAGGGAGAGGGCATTTCGGATATGCCTTGATTTTCCTTTCAGCGGGGTGTAGTCAAGATCGCATTCCGGATCGGGATTTTTCAGATTTATGGTTGGCGGGACAAAGCCGACTTCCATGGCCAGGAGGCAGACGATGAATTCCACACTTCCGGCTGCCCCCAGAAGATGACCGGTCAAGGGTTTAGTCGAGCTTAGGGAGGCGGTGAAGGCGTCTTCTCCCAGGGCCATTTTTATTCCCCTTGTCTCCAAAGGATCATTATGCCTGGTGCCGGTTCCATGGGCATTTATGTAATCTATTTCAGAAGGATGGAGCTGGGCTTGGTGCAAAGCTCTTTTTATTGCCCCGGCAATAGAGACCCCCGAGGGGTGGAAGGTAGTCGGATGGCAGGCATCAGCCGCTAAGGCGTATCCCTTTATCTGGGCATACACTTTAGCTCCACGTTTTTCGGCCCTCTCCAGAGATTCCAAAACCACTACTCCACAGCCTTCACCAGGGATAAAGCCGTCTCGATTTCGATCAAAGGGCCGGCAGAGCGAAGAAGAGATTACCCCCATATTTCTGAATCCGGCCAGAATAAGGGGCACCAGAGAGGCCTCGGTAGCGCCGGCCAGCATCACCTCAGCCCTTCCTTCACGAATCAGGTTGTAGGCCTGGATAATAGCGATCGCCCCCGTAGCACAAGCAGCCGCGATGCCTTCAGAGGGGCCATGAAAACCAAAAGCAGCCGCCACCCTCGAAGCCGCCATATTAGGAAGGAAATTATCGTAAAGATGTCCTGAAACCGCGGCCGGCCCTCCTCTAACAAACCCAGCCATTTCCTGCATCAGGCTTCCCAGGCCGCCTTTACTAGAGCCAATTATTACGCCAGCCTTGGCTCTCTCTTCGTCCCTCTCCAAGGCCCCAAACAACCCACTGTCAACCAGGGCCTCAGCCGAAGCCTTCAAGGCAAACTGAATAGAGCGGTCATACTCCACATATTCCTGTTTAATCTCAAAGTCCCTGACCTCGGCTGTCTCTCCCTCAACACCACTCTTCCCTTGACACAGATTCTCCCAGAATTCATCCTTTCCAATTCCTATTGGGGTAACAACCCCCAGCCCGGTGACTACTACTCTTTTCACTTTTCATCATCTTCTCCAGACTCTCTTCGCCTTCTTGGCTGTCAGACAAAGAAGATCCCGCGCCGAGACGATACTTAGTTCTCTTCGGCCGTCGTTGACTACTAAATGGCGAACTTGTTTATTAGCCATAAGAAAATAGGCCTTATCAATCGGATCGCTGGAATTAATAGTAATGGGAGGACTGGTCATCACCTCTGAAGCCTTGATCTTCTCCGGCTCCAGGTTTTTAGCAATTACCTTGCGGACTATATCTGTCTCACTAAGCACTCCTTTCACCCTATCTTTTTCCTTGACCAGGAGGCTGGAAATGCGTTGATCTCTCATCAACGTTGAGGCAATTCTGATATTTTCATTATTTTCTACCATCACCGGCTTCCTGGTCATTATCTTCTCTACCCGATCCCTCCGGCTCCAGGGGAGAAACCCCACCCACGACCTTAACTCTCGTTTCCCCTCCTTTTCTTTTTCTTCAATCTCTTCCCTCGGATATAAGATGTCACGGACAGAAATTATACCTACCTCCACATCCTCTGCTTCGTTTTTTTCTGCCACGGCAACCAGATGGCGAATACGGTTGCGGGCCATAGAAAGATACGCCTCTTCGATCGTGCTGTAAGTCCTGATGGTAATCGGCAGACCGCTCATAATGGTTGAAGTCATAGTATCATCTGGGCTTAAACCTTGGGGTATTAGAGAATAGACTATATCCGCCTCCGTAAGAATACCGATTGTTTCCCCTTCCTTACGAACCAGGAGAGAGCCGACATGGTATTCTTCCATTTTCCGGGCGGCCACTCTGGCACTTTCATCATCAGAAATGGTCAAGATATTTTCGACCATTATCTCCCTTATCAGGGTTTTGAACCAGTTCAGGCGCACTTCTTTCACCTCTCGGCGGCAGATTCATATCTACTCAGCCACAAAGACACGAAGAAGATTTGTGTCTTAGTGGCTAAGTAGTTACGCCGATTCTTCATAAAGACGGACAAGTCTTTTTAACTCCGAGGCGCACTTTTTAGAGGCAACCATGATTTTGTCATTGGCCTGGACAATAATCAGGTCACAACCCCCCATCGTAGCTACCAGTTGATCCTGGGAATAGATCACACAGTTACGGGTGTCAAGGGTAAGGACATTCCCCTGGAGTAGATTGCCGTTTTCGTCCGGCTCCATAACCCGCTCCAGGGCCGCCCAGTTCCCGACATCATCCCACTTGAATTTTGCCAGGATGACCAGGATATTCTCGGCCTTTTCCATAACACCAAAGTCGATGGAAATCTTTTTAATCCGGCTGAATTCTTTAATGAGGGTAGAGTCCTCCTCTGGTGTGCCAAAGGAGTCACGGATGGCGCTCAGTCTTTGCCAATGTTCCGGCATAAATTTAGCTATAAGTCCCTGAATGAGGCTGTTCCTCCACAGAAACATCCCGCTGTTCCAGAAATATTTTCCACTCGAGAGGTATTCCCTGGCCCTATCTATATTCGGCTTTTCCACAAAACAGGCCACCTTACAGATACTAAATCCCTCCAGGTCAGTCACCTCTTCCCCGGCCTCAATGTATCCGTAGCCGATTTCAGGACGGTCGGGCTTTATCCCCAGGGTAATGATAACATCGTTTTCCTGAAGGAAGTTAATACCCGCTTCCAGGGTAGCCCGAAATTCAGCCTCATCAGGGATATAGTGGTCAGCGGCCAGGACGACCATGATCGCCTCCGGGTCCAGTCTCTCTAAAGAGATAGATGCCAATCCGATACAGGCCGCCGTATCCCGGCCCATTGGTTCCACCACGTAATTCCCCTCCGGTATTTCAGGCAATTGCTGCCTGGCGATATCGAGATGTTCCCGGGCCAGGACCGGAAGTATTCTTTCCGGAGGGAAAATAGGGCTTAACCTCTCTACCGTGGTTTGGAACAGAGATTTATCCCCGACCAGTTTATGAAAGGGCTTGGGCATTTCTTCGGTGCTAAGCGGCCAGAACCTCTCGCCCCTGCCGCCGGCCATGATTACGGCGTATGGTTTACTCATTTGTCAGCTCCTGTTTTCCGGCTCTCCCAAAGTCGTCTTCCAGGCGGACAAGATCGTCCTCCTCCAGGTAGTCCCCTACCTGCACCTCGATTACCGTTACCAGCTCTTCCCCTTTATTCTCTAACCGGTGGGCGGCCTCGACCGGAATAAAGATGTGTTCGTTTTGCTTGGCTGTAATTATCTCATCCCCTACCGTTACCGTGGCTGTCCCGGCAGCTACCACCCAGTGTTCGGACCTTCTATGGTGTAGCTGCAGGCTCAACCGCTTGCCCGGCTTGACCTCAAGCCTCTTTATCTTAAACCCCTCCCCCTCATCCAGTATCCGCCAGCTTCCCCAGGGCCTTTCTTCATATAATAGCTTTTCCATTTATAAGACCGCCTTAGCAGCTATACCCAAATAAAATTGGTTTTCAAGTATTAGCCACTCCTATTATTTGAAAGTTTTCCGACCTGTATGGTTAGAAATTACAAGCAATTCTCCTCAAATCTGAAAGGTTTGAATTTTACATAACCACAGGTGAAACCTGCGGAAACGAAACATCTGCCACAGCTCAACCCTGAAAGGGTTGAATTCTATGTGATGGATAATATTAGACCCTTGCAGGGTCGAGCGTTGCGATTTGTTTCCGTAGATTGCATCTACGGCTATTTAAAATTCGACGCTTTCAGCGTCAGTAGTCTACAACCTAACCGCACAGGTCGAAAAATTTTTGACCTGTGAAATAGGTTTAAATAAAATGCAAGAAACTTCCCATAGGCATAGATATTCAAGCTCTACTACTACTAAAAACAGGTCGCTCCTACGGAGCTGCAAATATATTGCTTTTGCGAAATACTACAAACAGATTGCTCCTAACGGAGCTTTATTCAGATTAGCTCCAGAGGAGCGACATGTTTGTAGGATATATCTCTCATAACAAATTAGCTCCATAGGAGCGATCTGTTTATTCTCTTTCTTACCCTAATTGGGGGATATTTGTATAAACCTATTTCACAGGTCGAAAAATTTTTGACCTAACATCTTAAAACCCAAAAATCTTTTCTACTATACTTTTTCACTTTTTGTCATTCCTGCGCAAGCAGGAATCCAGAAGCCTTGATATTACTGGATTCCCGCTTTCGCGGGAATGACAAGAGGTTATTGTAAGGTATTTATATTTCAAGTAGTTACAAAAAAGTGCAAAAGTATAGCTCTTAATTCAGTCTTTATTTGGCTCTTCTTTTTTACTATCTTTTTTTGCCTGCTCATCAATTGATTCGATTGCTAACTCTATCACCTTCGCAAAAATCTCTGCCTTTTGTTTTTCTCCTAATGCCTCCATTAATAAATCAAATGTTGCTCGAGGCAAGGTATAGGCACCCATATTCTTCTCTCCTCTTTAGTCAATTTTATAAATCTTTTCCAGCAGACATCTTTATCATAGCATAACTTCACTTCCCTGTCAACTATTTTTCCCTGATGGTCATCATTTATCGACCATATTAATAATGAATCTATAAATTACTAAGAATTTAACTTTTGGTTCCTAATATATGCTCAAAATTAGAATTCCTGCTTTTTTGCAAAAGTTATTCTATCGAAATTATAGCGAAGGTAAGTCCTTATCTCTCTGCTTGCCTTATTGCCTCACAGGGCGAAACCTTAGCGGTTAAAGAGGTAGGATGGCACCCACAAAAAAACTGATCCACTTTTAGCAATTGAAAATTGACCCACCCCAAATATTTCTGTTACAAAAACTGTAACTACTCAAAACTAAGTTAAGCAGTTAGTTGGGAGACAAAGCAAAATTCCCTCTCCCTTGAGGGGCTTATCCTTACCCACACAAATTGGGTAAAAGGATGGGAGAAGTAAGGATAAACCACGAAGGACACGAAGAAAAAAATATTGGGACGGTTCACCTTGCTGTGAAAGCTTGCGACTAATGGCCTATCCCAGAACCTCCGCGATAGAAACCTGGTTTCTTGAAGAAACTTGGCTTCTGGTCACACGGGAGAAGTTTTGGGATAGGCTCTAAAAATTATCGACAATAGCCCCAGCGGGGCGGAATATTTATAGTTCCCCAGGTACAACTATATGTTAAAGCTCCGTAGGAGCGATATGTTTTTACATATATCGCCCCTACGGGGCTTGAGATGTAAGGGTTGGCATCTCGCTATAAATATATCGCCCCTACGGGGCTAAAAGCTCACTACAGGTCGCAAGGTTTCACAAGAAAATGGACTATTTTGAACCGTCCCGGTGTAACTCTTCTTCTGGCTTCGTCTGTTTATCCACTTGTAGGCTAATTTTGATGTGAGAATATAGAACTTCTTTAGCTCTCTAAAGTTCCCACTTATCCCGTAGTAGCGATAGTGCCCTACGAGTTTCAACCTTAATATCTGCCACCACTCCTTTAGCTCTACAAGGTTTCGAACCTTCTTCAGCCACTCATTCATCGCTTTTATCTTCTGCCTGAACTTTGCGATTGCTGTCTTGTGCCCTAACTTAAATTTGCCTCTTCTGGTCTTGGTGCAGTAATGTGTAAACCCCAGAAAATCAAAGGTTGCCACTTTCTTGCTTTCTTGCTGTGCCTTTTGCCAGACATAGCGACCAAACTCAATTATCCTTGGCTGATAGGAATTTTGCTGATAGGAATTGCTGATAGGAATGGCTGATAGGAATGCTGATAGGAATTTTGATTTCAGGGTAATCCGGAAGAAGTGTCATAGAAGTGCCCCCCAGATGTTTCTTAGTGCTTTGAGGCTTGTGATCTTGGATTAGCTGATAGCTGATAGGAATGCTGATAGGAATTTTGATTTCAGGGTAATCCGGAAGAAGTGTCATAGAAGTGCCCCCCAGATGTTTCTTAGTGCTTTGAGGCTTATGATCTTGGATTATAGTATATAAAAATGAGTAAGTCAAGCGAAAAGTTGAGGAAAAGAGGAAAATTTTTAGGGGATCGGACCATCAAAGCGGTTGGGCCGCTAAAATTGGCCTAAATTCTAAGCACACCCCTCCCGTGGTGTCCCAAGATGATAAAAGCAATTCGATGTGCGACGTGCCGGTCTTCTCACCGGTGATCTCTTACTACAGAAGATGATAAGACAAGATTGGGCCCTCAAGTGGAAAAGAAAGGCCTTATTCCCAAATGGAGAGATCGTCATAGAATGGTTCGTAGGTAACTTCAGGGGAAGCAGCTTTCGGCGGGGGAGAGTGGACATGCCCGCGGCTC
>JBFMHI010000152.1 GCA_040753085.1 bacterium
TGGTACTTATCCTAGAAGGAGGCCGGCTGTGCAAAAGTCAACAATAGTAATGGCGTGCGGAGAACTTTCAAGTGTCGAGAAATTCACTCTGTCAAATAAATAGCCCTCAAAAAATCGCTGATAAATCGGGGTGCTATTCTCATGTTTATTGAGTTTAGCACCCTGATTTATCAGGGTGTTACAGAGAGGATAACATCCAGAATCATAACCGCTTTAGCGGTTTCAACCCCTGAAAGTCTGAAAAATTGACCCAGTGCTATCCCCCCTGGACGGTTACGAATCCTCGTAAACGTTCAGATGTCAGCCGTCAAGCAAAGTTAAATGATATAATGTAACTACTCAGCCACTAAGAGCGTGTCTGAAAAGTTGATGCGTTAATCAGCCCCGTAGGGGCAAAATGTTTATAGTAGCCATTTTTCTCATAAACCCAAGCTCCGTTAGGAGCGAAATGTTCAAGAAGTAAACTTAGCAAAGCGAACATGTCGCCCCTAACGGGGCTAAAAATAACGGTGGGCGCTCATGTCTATAAACATTACGTCCCTAACGGGACTTTTCAGACAGCCTCTAAGACACAAAGGCAATAGGCAATAGCCAATAGGTAATAGGGAAGAATACCCTATTGGCTATTGCCTATTGGCTATTGGCTTCTGTAATCTTCGTGTCTTTGTGGCTGAGTAATTACGATACAACAAGGAATCCGAATCAGGGTTTCTCTCCAAGAACCTGAGCCATAAAGGTATAGATTTCGACGCCTTTATCCTTCCAGCTATCCTTGGGAAGACCGGCTTTTAGACAGGTATGTTCCAGGAAGGTTTCTCTGTCCCAGTTGTATTCGGTGGCTACCTGAGGAAGGAGCAAACCTTGATAATGGCCCTTCTTCATAATGAGACCATCTCGACCTACCTTGATTTCATTAACATCTGAAATCCGTTTGGGTGGAGTAAGGATTGAAATCTCCAGGTCAATCTCCGAAAGCTCATCAGGAGAAAGAGGGGGGAAGCGGTGATCCCTGGTAGCCGCCGAGACAGCCGCTTGCATAATGGCCTTGTAGAGGGGATATATCGGCTCAATATAGCCGATGCATCCCCGGAGTTGGCCGTGCTTGTGGATGGTAACAAAGGCGCCCCGGTGTTCAAGGAGTTCTTGGTTGCCTTTTGCTTCAAAGGGTGGCATTTGGCCCTCCCGGACATAAGTCTCAATAGTGTGCCTGGCCAACTTGAGCAAATCTTCCTGAAGATTTTCATCTGCTTTGGCTTGGTCGTCTGCCTTCTCTTCAGTTTGAGCTGGCCTTTTAGTTATCATTAGGGCGGCGTAGCCTACTACCCCCCGCGACCGGTCACCGGTTACATCTCCTGAATTGGCATATTTCAAGAGCTTAACTTGAGTGGGGGCCATAGAATTGGCCGTCAGTATCATGGCCATAATGGCCCCTGGGGCATCTATCTCTGTCTCTCCTTTGTTTACCCGGTTGGCAAAGGTTTCTACATCAAGGTTCTCTATGGCCTCCAGACCGGCCCGATCCAACCTGACGGCTTCACCATAAGGGTGGTAGTGGGACAGATCAGCGCTGACCACCAGAACAGTCTGTTTATCAGACAGGGCTTTTACCAGAAGCCGGCTTAAGGTCACGGCTGTCTCGTAAGAGTGACTACCTATGATAACCGGCAAGATGGAAAAGTCTGTTAATATCCTCTGCAGAAAGGGCAGCTCAACCTCTAAGGCATGTTCTTTAACATGGGCCGGGGGATAGAAACGGACCTCTTCAGACTCTCCCATCCACTCTTCAGCCAGGCCTTCGTCTATGGGGACCAGGCCCAGGGGTGTTTCATAAGCCCCCTCAGGCTCGATTGAAATACCACTGAAGGCCACGTGATGGCTGGGACCTACCAGTATCACCCGCTTGATGTCTCTTCCCTTAAGTTGTTTAAAGGAGTAAGCCGCTACCTGACCGGAGTAGGTGTATCCGGCGTGGGGAACCAATACCGCCAGGACCCTCTCTATCCCCTTTTCCGGCTCCACATTTGCCAGGAAGTCATCTACATCCTCTCTAAGAACTGCTTTATCCCCGGGGTAAAACATTCCGGCCACCACCGGACCTCTGATCACCTTAGATTCCATTTTCTTTCCCTCCTTTTTAGTCAATTTAGTATCAGGGGCACTCGAAGTCCCGGAGACCTCAACTGCCTCAGACATTTCTTTAGAAACCTTTTGTTCACAAGAACAGATAAAACACAATCCAAGAAACAACCAAAGATAACGCTTCATGTTTGTCTCCTAACTCGATGCTCGATGCTCGATACTGGATGCTTGATACTCGATGCTGGATGCTCGATGCTCGATGCTCGATACTGGATGCTCGATACTCGATGCTGGATGCTCGATGCTCGATGCTCGATGCTCGATACTGGATGCTCGATACTCGATGCTGGATGCTCGATGCTCGATGCTCGATACTCGATACTGGATGCTCGATACTCGATGCTGGATGCTCGATGCTCGATACTCGATACCCGATACTCGATGCTGGATGCTCGATGCTCGATGCTGGATGCTGGATGCTCGATGCTCGAGCATCGAGCATCGGCCTACTGTTTCCTAAGGCAAAAGTTAAACTCTTTGGCGGAAAGGGTGGTTACTCCCAGACGATGACCTAACTGAACTATCTCTGGCACGTCAAGGGATGCCCTGGCTAAGAGTTCTTCCCGGGCAAAGATATTCCTAACCGTGTCATCACCGATGATTCCTCCCTCGTGAAGAATCACTACCCGATGGGCATACTCAGCCACCAACCACATAGTTTGAGTGATAATAATGATAGTATGCCCGGCTTGATTAAGCCGGACCAGGAGATCCATTATCATCTTCTGACCATCAAAATCAAGGCCAGTCGTAGGTTCATCACATATAAGCACCATAGGACTTACTGCCAGAACTGAAGCCAGGGCTAATCGCCGGCGTTCCCCTCTGGTCAGGGAGGATGGTATCCGGTCTTCGTATCCGGACAATGAGACCAACTTCAAGACTTCAGCCACCCTTGAGCCTGTTTCTTCTTCAGACAGCCCAATATTTCTGGGACCGGAAGCCGCCTCCTCGTAAACGGTAGGGGCGGATATCTGGCGATCAGGATTCTGAAAAAGATAGCCTATCAACTGAGAAATCTCAGCCACGCCTCTAACCTGAGTGTCTTCACCAAAACAGACCACCTCGCCTTTAGGCGGCTTAAGGAGTCCGTTGAGATGTTGAGCTAAGGTGGTCTTGCCCGAACCATTGGCACCCACTATGGCCAAAAATTCCCCTTTATATACCTTTAGATTTATTCTTTCCATGACCCGCCGATGCGGATAAGCGCAGACCAAATTATTTGTCTCAATAAGCGGCTCTCCTTTTTCCCAGCGGCGTCTTTCTTTATGCACCAGGGAAGTATATTTATCCTGATCAATCTTCCAGCCTCGGCTCTGACAGGCTTCATAAGCCTGATCCGGCGTAAGAGGGAGATGGCCTTCTTCCTCGGTTAAAAAAGGTAAAGCCACCTGAGGCGGGCGAATACCATTGTTTTTTAGAAATCTAACCCTGGACAGGACGGCTTCCGGTCTGCCCTGTTCCACTATTTTTCCCTCATCAAGAACGACAATGCGGTCGGCACTTAACATCCGCTTTATTTCATCTTCTACCAGGACAAGGGTCAGTCCATGCCGGCGCCGTTGATTAAGGGTGGTAAAGATAGTATCTTTGCCCGCTGGATCAAGGTCGGTCAAGAGGCCGTCTACCACCAAAATTCGTGGGTCAAGAGCCATCATAGAAGCAATAGCCAACCTTTGTTTTTCTCCCTCTGACAGGGTGGAGGTATCCCTGGATTCAAATCCGGCCAGTCCTGCTTTAGATAAAGAATCGGTGATGCCGGATCTGATTTGATCCCGGTCGAATCCAAGGTTTTCCTGGCCGAAAGCCATTTCAAGTTCAACATTAGTCGCGCCCAGTTGAGGCTCAAGCTCCTGGGAGAGAACGCCGATCAATTGAACCATATCGGCTACCCGTGGTTTTCTCCTAATATATCGGCCAAATATCTCTATTTCACCCCAAAGACGGCCGGCCCGGAAAAGGGGAATGATGGAGTTGAGGGTAAGGCAGAGCGTGGATTTGCCTGAGCCAGCCCGACCAGCAATGACTACCAATTCCCCTGACTTAATATCCAGATTAATTCCGTTAAGGGTAGGGTCTTTCGCTCCCCGATAGGTAAACTTGAGGTTTTGTATCTTAATGGCTTCCACTGATAATCCTTTCCCGTTAACCTATAAGGGTTCAAGCGTTTTGAAGTAGCAGATCTTCTCACACTTGCCCCCTCGATCCCTTAATCCCTTGACCCCTTGACTCCTTTAACCGAAATATCTCATCCCTCAAAGAAGCGGCCTTTTCAAATTCTAAGTTAGCGGCGGCTTCCTTCATCTGCCGTTCCAGATCAGCCATAAGAGATGGCCAATCTTTGGCTTGATATTCTTTCTTTTCTTCCTTCACGGCCAGGGTGGAGGCCGGCGTTAGAGAATAAGAGACGGCCTTTTTGATGGTAGTAGGGGTAATGCCGTGCTCCAGATTATATTGCTGCTGAATCCCCCGCCTCCTCTCGGTCTCTTCAATGGCCCTCTTCATAGACCCGGTGATGGTGTCGGCATACATAATCACTTCTGCCCCTACGTTTCTGGCACATCGGCCGGCTATCTGGATCAAGGAGGCCTCTGATCTCAAGAATCCCTCCCTGTCAGCATCAAGGATGGCCACTAAAGAGACCTCTGGCAAATCAAGCCCCTCCCGTAAGAGATTTATGCCCACCAAGCAATCAAATTCAGCCAACCGAAGGTCCCGCAAGATCTCAACCCGGTCTAAGGTCTCTATTTCAGAATGAAGATACCGCACCTTTATGCCTTCCCCGTGAAGATATTCAGCCAGGTCTTCAGCCATCCGTTTAGTCAGGGTAGTGACTAAAACCCGCTCTTCTCTCTCCACTCGCTGCTTTATTTCCTTAATCAGATCCGGTATCTGGTCCCTGGTAGGTCTTACCCGGATAAGCGGGTCCATCAGTCCGGTGGGACGTATGATCTGCTCCACCACCTGGGAGCTGTGTTTAAGCTCGTAGGGGCCAGGAGTGGCCGAGACATAGATGACTTGATGGATAAGAGATTCAAATTCATCAAACTTTAAGGGCCGGTTATCCAGGGCAGAAGGTAGTCGAAAGCCATACTCCACCAGACACTCCTTCCTGGCCCGGTCCCCTTCATACATCCCTCTTACCTGGGGCAAGGTCACGTGGGATTCATCAATAATCAGCATAAGGTCGTGAGGGAAATAATCCAGCAGGGTCGACGGCCTCTCACCCGGGGCACGGCCAGCCAGATGTCTGGAATAATTTTCAATACCCTGACAGTAACCTATCTCACGGAGCATCTCCATATCATAAATGGTCCTTGTCCAGAGACGTTGGGCCTCAAGCAATTTGTTCTGGGATTTAAGTTCGGCTGTCCGAACCTCCAGTTCTTCTCTAATAGATTCAAGGGCCGTCTCAATCTGATCCCTGGTGGTGACAAAGTGTTTAGCCGGGTAGATAAGTTGTCGCTCTCTTTCTCCCAGTGTTTTCCCGGTCAAGGGATCGATCCGGCTAATCCGCTCCACCTCGTCCCCAAAAAACTCGACCCTGATGGCTTCTTCCTCGTAAGCCGGGAAGATTTCTATGGTATCTCCTCTTACCCGGAAGGTCCCCCGTTTAAAATCATAGTCATTTCTCTCGTACTGGATGTTGACTAATTTTTTGAGGATCTCCTGACGGGGATAGTCTTCTCCTGGCTTAATATCACAGAGAAGTTCCCGGTAGTCTTTGGGGGAGCCTAACCCATAGATACAGGAGACCGAGGCCACGATGATCACATCCCGTCTTTCCATTAAGGCCTGGGTGGCTGAGAGGCGAAGTCTGTCAATCTCATCATTAATAGATGAATCTTTTTCAATATAGACATCTGTCTGTGGGATGTAAGCTTCAGGCTGGTAATAGTCGTAGAAGCTGACAAAGTATTCCACAGCGTTATCAGGAAAAAAGTCTTTAAATTCAGCGTAAAGCTGGGCGGCCAGGGTCTTATTGTGAGAAATAACCAGGGTGGGTCGATTAAGATTAGCCAGGACATTGGCGATGGTAAAGGTCTTCCCCGAACCGGTTACGCCAAGGAGGGTCTGGTGTTTCATATCCTCTTTGACCCCACCGGTTAAGGCTATAATGGCCCGGGGTTGATCCCCCTGAGGCCGATGGGTGGTTTGCAGCTTAAAGATTGACATGCGGTCCACCTTTTAACGTAATCGTTCACCACAGAGACACAGAGACACGGAGAATGATTGTAAGCGTTCAGCCACTAAGGCACAAACTCGATGCTCGATGCTCGATGCTCGATCCTGGATACTGGATCCTTTACCAGCATCGAGGATCGAGCATCGAGCATCCAGCATCATGTGCTGAACGGTTACGAATGATTTTAGATTTTTCTCAGTGTCTCTGTGTCTCCGTGGTGAGGTGAACGGTTACATGTTTTTTAGTGCTTTGCGCCTTATGATCTTGGATTAGATTATAGGTATCTACTCAAAATCAAGTTAAAAAAGTAAGCTCATTACAGATTATAGTGCTATGGGTTAAGTTTCATCTCCTTTTATACCGACAGCGTCGGCATAAGAGCTTCCCCTCCCTTGATGGGAGGGGTTAGGGG
>JBFMHI010000153.1 GCA_040753085.1 bacterium
TGTAGTATTTCACAAAAGCAATATATTTGCAGCTCCGTAGGAGCGACCTGTTTTTAGTAGTAGTAGAGCTTGAATATCTATGTCTATGGGAAATTTCTTGCATTTTATTATTTTATTAGACCTATTTTACAGGTCGAAAAATTATTTAAAGATGGGATTAAAAGATTTGTTTTATCTTCGTGCCCTTCGTGTTCTTCGTGGTTTTTAAAAGATGTGGGTAAGGATAAGCCCCTGAGGGGAGAGGGTAGGGTGAGGGGTAAAAGAGGCTCTACCCACAAATACTAACTTGACAAGGCAATACGCGCTATGACTTTAGTTTTATTACTATTATTAGTCTTATCCGCTGCATTTCCCCTTCAGGCAGAAGTTCGGGATGAGGAGGTCTTAAAACGCATCGAGACACTTAAGGCCCGTCAGGATAGAGGGGCAATCAGTGAACTTATCCATCTCTACATGGATCAAGAGATGTATGAGGAGGCCGTTTCAGCCATTAATAAGGCCCTTAAGGATCGCCCCGAAGACATGGGCCTTTGGCTTAACCTGGGAGAAGCTTACCAGAAAAAAGGCGATTTAGTCTCGGCCCTGGCCACCTACGAAGAATTCCAAAAAAAATTTCCCGGCTATTCTTCCCTTCAACCTAAGATCTTCCAGCTATACAAAGATCTGGATATGGTGGAGAAAGTTGTCTCTTCTTTAGAGGAAAAAATTGTCCGGGAGCCGGCGAATTTAGCTGCCCTGAAATCGCTGGGCGAATTGCACGCCTGGCTGGGAGACACGGCTAAGGCCATCGGGGCATATCAAAAGGCAGCCTCGTTAGACCCAAAGGACATCACCATTAAGCGAACTCTGGCCAAACTCTACCGTCAGGCCCAAAGATATGAGGAGGCCTTAGCTATCTATCAAGATTTGCTTAAACTTAGATCCAATGAGACCTATTATTACCAGGAAATGGGTAATCTCTATGCTGAACAGGGAAAATTTGAGGAAGCCTCCCAGGCCTGGGAGGGTATTATCCGGATAGACCCTCAAAATATTTACCATTATCAGTTGCTGGCCAGGGCCTACCTGGACTGGGGCAAGCTGGATGAGGCCCTTGCCTCTTATCTCAGGGCCAGGTCAATACGGCCAAACCAGGGCATCTTTGCCAGGGAATTGGCTGAATTATATCAGCTCAAGGGGGAGAAGGAAGAAGCCATATCTGAGTATTTGAACCACCTGGGAACAGGGGGAGGAGAATTAGAATGGGTAGAAGAAAAGCTGGCCGAGTTGGACCTGGAAAGGGCTATTAACCGGCTGGAGGAGAAGGGTCAAAAAGGATCTATGGCTGCCAATGAGATCCAACTTCTGGCGAACCTCCACCTGAAGGCCTCTCATCCGGACAAGACCATCAGCGGGTATGAAGAGGTATTCAGCCGAAAGCCTGACCAGGGGGAGCTGTTTCTCTCCTTGGCCGGAAGACTGGCCGAGGCCAGATTCAAGGAGAAGGCCCTGGATACCTATCAGCGGCTCATTGCCCGCTTTCCCGGCAAGAAAACAGCCAGGCGGGCTGGTCTGGCCGCCGGGCGAATCTTGATTGATTTAGGACAATACGAGACCGCCCAAAAGACCCTCTGGCAGATAGTCAACCAGTCCGAGCAAAGCCCAGAGCACATGGAAGCCCTCTTTTTAATTGGGGATATCCAGCTTACTCACCTGAATGACCCCAAGCAGGCCCGAAAGGTCTACCAGGTATTTTTAGGTGATTATCCGGCCACTCCTTTGGCGGTTAAGGCTCAGATCAAGATCGGAGATTGTTATTTGCGAGAAGGAAAGATAGCCCTGGCCAGGGAGGCCTATGAAAAGATAGTCAACAGGCCTTTAGACCAGGCTCCCTTAGCTGAAGCCGGCTTCAAAATCGCCGATTCTTACTATTGGGCCGGGGAGTTTGAACAGGCCAAAAAGGCTTACCAAGCCTTTATCAATTCATACCCAAGAAGTAACGAGGTTAACAATGCCCTGTCCAGGCTCAGACTAATGGGCGAGGGAAGCGAAGAAGAACTCAAATTCTATCAGGAAGCAGAATGGTCATCCCTCAAAGGAGAATTCGAGCCGGCTGAGTCAAGTTACCAGCGGATCATTACCGCTGATTCACCTTCTAATCTGAAAGATGATGCCCTCTTTGCCTTGGCCTCTCTTTATCTGAAACGTGGAGACAAGTCCCGCTCAGTGGAAATGTTTCGGAAAATAGCCGATGAATATCCTGAAAGCTGGCACGCCCCCGCCGCCCAAAACGAAATCGCCTCGCTCTATTCCAGAGAAGGGGATGATAAAGCCGCGGTCAAGGAATATCTGAGCTTGATCAAGGCCTATCCCGATACCTCATGGGCTGTTCTGGCGCAGGGGGAGATAAATAAATTGAGGGAGAAGAGAGAACCGCAGCGCCGCTGAGGGTCGAGGCTGAAAAATGCCTTTCGAGAAATAAAAAAGAGGTAGAAGTTAACTCCTACCTCTTCTCTGGTTGATTACGCTGCCACGGATCAACCAGACCATTGAGGAAACCATGTCTATTAAAAGACTCCTCTATCTATTTAATAGTATACCACCAAATAACTGTTTTGTCAAGAAGGGGAAATGGTTATTCAGCGGTATCCTTTTCTGTCTTTTCCTAATCCCCCCCTCAGCCGTTGGGGCTGAGAGGTGCGCCACAGGTCGATTTTATGCCCTCTTTGAAGATGTAGGCGAGATATCACTACTACCAACTCAAAACCCGAAACCCACCTCTGCCCCCAGCGAACTCAAAGCCAATGATTCCTTCTGGGTTATCCGGCCGGAAGGAGGCTACCGCCAGATAGAGGCTGTTTTGAAACACCAAGGGACCCACTCCTGCCTTTATCTGGCTTCTTCCCTTAATTCTCATCCCCTTTTAGAAACCCTGGTAGATGAATTTGATCGTCTGATCTATCCTACCTTAACCTCTGTCTTTGGGTCAGAACCTAATCCAGGCATTGATCTTGATCCCAGAATCAAGATTCTGATCCTTCCCCTGGGAACTGATGGCCCCTTAGGTTATTTCTCACCCGTAGATGGATTTAGCCGGCTCGCCACCAAATATCTCTTCCCTGAAGAGAGAACAAATGAGGCCGAGATCATTTACCTCAACTCCACCCTACTGGAACATAAGCAATTAGCGCTAGCTACCTTAGCCCATGAGTTTCAACACATGATCCACTTCCACCAGAAACTGAGATTACTCGGTCTGAGAGAAGACATCTGGCTTGATGAGGCCTGTTCCGAATATGCGGAAGACCTCTGTGGTTACAGCCGACCTTATCGAGGCAGCCCGCTGGAAGAGAGAGTAAAGGCTTTTCTGGCCTATCCGGATGATTCCCTGACTGACTGGCAGGGCAGGGAGAGTGATTATGCTTCGGTCCGCCTTTTTATGCATTATTTTGTGGAGCATTATGGCGGAGACCGAATGCTAAAGACGCTCTTAAGTTGTCCTAAAACCGGCTCAGAGGCCCTGGAGTACGGGCTGGCCTGTCAGGGACAAAGCAAGGATCTATCTTCCATCTTTACTGACTGGATTACGGCCAACTATGTCAATAATCCAGGATTAGGCCTGCCATATGCTTATCTTCATCCTGACCTAGCAGAATCAGTTCACCTTTTTCCTGATGAATCAGTGGCCCATTATCCTTACCAGGTGGAGGATCATCTAAGCGCCTGGTCTTACCGTGGGATAGAATTTAAGAGTCAGGGATCAGTTGCCTTGCGCCTCACTTGCCAGGCTGGACAGGGCGTTGAATTTACCCTGGCCTCAGAAGAAAAAATCGACCACCTCTCACCTGATTCCTCTGGATACGGCAGACAAACAATCTCCTTGCCGAAAGACGGCTACTTCATTATTATCCCCACCTATTCAGACAGCCAAGAAGGTCTGGAAGGCTCTTTTTCCCTCTACTTAGATATAATCGCTCAGACCCCCACCCCGGGAGTCCCTGATCATCTTAGTCTCTTACAAAACTACCCCAACCCGGTTAATCCGGAGACCTGGATACCTTTTAAACTCGACCGGGAATCTGAGGTTTCAGTCCGAATCTATACCCTGACCGGAGAACTTATCAAGGCCATAAATCTGGGTCATCTTCCTCCTGGAGACTATACTTCCAGAAAAAAAGCCGCTTATTGGAATGGCACGGATGAAACCGGAAGCGAGGTCGCCAGCGGAGTTTATTTTTATCAACTCGAAACTGGTTCGACTACCCTGACACGCCGGATGGTAATCAGCAAATGAACCCGAAACTCGACCACCCGCCAGCGGGTGCCCCCAACTCGAAACTCAGCCGAGGTAAAGTGTATTTAGTCGGCGCAGGCCCAGGCGACTGCGGACTCATTACTCTGAAGGGAGTCGAATGCCTCAAGCAAGCCGAGGTAGTCCTTTATGATCATCTGGTCAATCCTGATCTGCTCTCTTATGTTGGCGCCGAGGCAGAGGTTATCTATGTAGGAAAAGAAGGGGGTGATCATACCCTTTCTCAGGATGAAATAAATAACCTTATGCTTAAAAAAGTCGAGGAGGGTAAGATAATTGTCCGGCTCAAAGGGGGAGACCCTTTTCTCTTCGGTCGTGGGGGAGAAGAGGCTTACACCCTAGCCAGGGCCAGGGCCGATTTTGAGGTAGTTCCCGGAATCAGTTCGGCTTTGGCTGCTCCGGCTTATGCCGGCATACCGCTTACCCATCGGCAATTTGCCTCTTCAGTGGCTATTATTACCGGACATGAGGACCTAACCAAGAAGATATCGAGTCTTGAATGGAAAAAATTAGCGACCGGTCCTGATACCCTGGTCATTCTGATGGGGATAACTCATCTGGCTGAAATAGTCGAAAAATTGACCACTTACGGTCGGAATCCTTCAACTCCAATCGCTATCATTTGTTGGGGAACAACCCCTCAACAGCAAGTAATCACGGGAAACTTAACTAATATTGTGGAAAGGGCTAAATTTGCCAGGATTAGCCCGCCTGGCGTTATCGTAGTGGGTGAAGTGGTTACTCTCAGGGCCTGGCTTAACTGGCTTGAACAACGGCCACTCTTTAATCGAGGTATCCTTGTTACCAGGGCCGCGGCCCAGGCCGGAACTTTCAAACATTTACTTGAGAGCTACGGGGCACGGGTAATAGAGTTCCCCACTATCAAGATCGTCCCGCCGGCCAGTTTTGATGGGTTAGAACAAGCCCTTTCCAGGATCAGTGACTACCACTGGCTAATCTTTACCAGCGTCAATGGGGTGAAATTCTTTTTTGATCGACTGTGGAAGAAAGGCTTGGATTTACGGGCCTTGTCCGGAATAAAGATAGCGGCTATTGGGCCGTCAACGGCCGCGGAAATAGAAAAGCTCTATCTCCGGGTAGATTATCAACCCCAGGATGAATTCAGGGCTGAGGCAGTGGTTGAGGGACTGAAACGGAGCGGAGAAGCGGAGGCGCCGGGGAACAGGAGAATGGCCAGGCCAGGGGGGGATGAACTAACGCTTCGAGGAAGTAATATCCTTATCCCCAGGGCTGAGGAAGCCAGGGATACACTTCCGGAAGAGCTGGCCAAATTAGGCGCCAGGGTCGATGTCGTGCCCGTCTACCGAACCGTGAAGGAGAATAATAACCGGGCGTATATTGAAAGATTGCTGGACGAACATAAGATTGACGTGGTCACTTTCACCAGTTCTTCTACGGTCACTAACTTTGTCTCTGCCTTTGCTGACCAAGATTTAACCAGGCTTTTGAATGGGGTCAGGGTAGCCTGCATCGGCCCCATTACCGAAGACAAGGCTAAGGACCTGGGGCTTAGAGTCGATATCACCGCCTCTGAATACACCATCTCTGGTTTAACTCGGGCTATTATTGATTATTTTGATTGACAAAGATGCCACAAGTATGGTAGAATAAAGAAGTAGAGTAACTGCTTAGCCACTAAGGCACAAAGACACCAGGGCCTTGTGGCGGAGTTGTTACCAAGAATTCTATTGAAGGAGAAAGAGGGATGTTATCCGCTACGGCAGTAGATGTTTACGAATTGTTAAAACCCAAGCTGGGTCAGAATGAGTCTAAAAACCTCATCCACTTTATTGAGGACAGAACCGTATCTTTACTCCAGGAGGAAATTGCTAAAGGAGTAGCCACCAAGGAGGATATTGCCAGACTTGAAAAGGCTACAAGGGAAGATTTTGTCAACCTTAAAGAGAATTTTGCCAACCTTGAAAAGGCCATGAGGGGAGATATTGCCAGACTTGAAAAGGAATTGCTCGACTTCAAATGGCAAACCCGCCTCCATGTAGTTATCCTGGGAGCTTTGATCCTTTTTACTAACCCCAAAGTGTTAGACCTGGTGGGGAAATTACTGGGAATAGGTCTCAAATAAGCACTTCAGTTGTCTCCGCCGCCTCTTCTCCGGCGGCTTCTGCGTTAATTGATGATCCGGCAAAAAGTCCCAGTGGACTTTTTGACTAACCATCTTAATCCCTTTCCAACGTTAGAAAACACAAAAGTCGAGGCAGAGTTCGCCGAGATTAAATTACCCCTCACCGTTTCTTACGTCCCTTATCTTTTGTTCTCGCTGCTTATAACTTACGGCATTGTCCCAAATCCCCTAAAAAAGGGCTGAAAAACTGGTAACAGTTTGGAGAACATTATGCCTCGCCTCAATCACGTTATTATCTCCACAACTATGGGGGGTAAAAGTCTTTTCCTTGTCTCC
>JBFMHI010000154.1 GCA_040753085.1 bacterium
CGAGCATCCAGCATCATGTGCTGAACGGTTACAAATTTATTAGAAAAAATCCGTGAGAATCCGCCAAAATCTGTGTCATCCGTGTGCTATTCTATCATTCTCTTCGTGGCTTAGTGGCTTTGTGGCTGAACGGTTACATCGGAAGAATCCGAAATCCGCCATCCGAAATCCGAAATCGACTATGATTTACACCCTTCTAACCTTAATGTTGATTATTATCTTGCTTAGCCTGAGCGCCTTTTTTTCCGGAGCCGAGATTGGAGTCATTTCAGCTAACCGGATCCGGCTTAAGCACTTAGCTGAGGCCGGTCTGCCTCGGGCTCAGATGATGGAAGGCCTTTATCGATATTATCCCCAATTGATCGTGACACTTTTAGTCGGAGCAAATATAGCTGAGGTTACTATTACGGTGACAGCGGCTTCTCTCTTTGAACGTTATCAAGGTATAACGGCCGTAGTGGTCACCGGCGTCATTCTCATCTTTGGTGAAATTATTCCCAAGAGTCTTTTCAGGAGGCACGCTATTAAGCTGGTTCTCCTCCTGGTCCGGCCAATAAGGGTTTCTTACTTTCTACTTTATCCGGCCGTGGGCTTGTTAGGTCGGCTGCTCAAGATAGCGGAACGAGGGGAAGTAGAGACCCCTTATTTGACGCGAGAAGAGCTTAAATTTCTTATTGAGGAGGGAGGGCGTGAGGGTGTCTTAGAAGAAGAGGAAGAAATGCTCACCGGAGCCTTTGAATTGTCTACTACCAGGGTGAAAGAGGTGATGACTCCCAGGGTAGATATGGTTTCCTTTGAGGCTGAAGCGGATATGAACAAAATCCTTCAGGTTATATCCGAACGTAATCATTCCCGAATCCCTGTCTACGGGGATGACATCGATGATGTCTTAGGTATCTTTTATACCAAAGACCTACTGAACTTTTGGGGAGAAGACCCCTCCGAGGTTAGAGCCATTGAATTCATCAGGATCCCCTATTTCGTTCCGGAAAGTAAACCGATTGGGGAATTACTTCGAGAATTTCAGGAAAAACGGATCCATATTGCCATAGTCGTTGACGAATATGGCGGCACGGCCGGTCTGGTCACCCTGGAAGATTTATTAGAGGAACTGGTTGGCGAGATAGAGGATGAGTATGTTCATGATGAGGAATGGGGCCTCAAGGTCGTTGATGAATCTACTTATGAGGTTGACGCTCGAGTAAGCATCGACCAGTTAAGTGAAGAGCTCGATCTTGATCTACCGGAAGAGGATTATGAAACCGTAGGGGGGTTTATTCTTCATCATTTGGGTCGAATACCTCAATCAGGAGAAACAATAAACATTGGAGAACTTAGCTTCCATATCCTGGATGCGGATGAGAAAAGCATCTTGAAGGTCAAGATTATTTCAGGGAAGAAGGCAGCAAACACCTCAAGAGAAATGTAGAAGTTCATATCTATGGTGAGATAAACAAACTCCATACGAATCTTCAAAACCTGTTTAAAAAACATATTGTAACCGTTCACCTCACCCCGGAGACACAGAGACACTGAGAAAAATCTAAAATCATTCTCCGTGTCTCTGTGGTGAACGATTACAACATATTCAAAGAAATTAAGGAAGAGAAAAATATATGAATACTAAAAAAGATATACTTAAAGAGGTTATAGATATTCTGATAAAGGAATATATGCCTGAGAAGATTATCTTGTTTGGGTCTTATTGTTATGGGAAATCAACTAAAGATAGTGACATTGACCTTTTAATAATAAAAGACACACAAAAAAAGAATAGAATAGATAGATTTGTTGAGGTAAAACGAATTATTTACAACCCAAGATTTAAAATTTCTATCTCGCCATTGATTTTAACCAGCAACGAATTAAATGAAAGATTAGAAATGGGCGATGATTTTTTAAGAGAGATTACTACTAAAGGAGAGGTTTTGTATGAAAGATAGAATTGTAAAGGAGTGGTTTGAACGTGGAAAGCACGACTTTTTGACCGCAAAACTAATATTTAGTCAAGCAGGTTATTATGAAGAGGTAATCTTCTTGCTTCACCAGGCAGTAGAAAAGTACCTTAAAGGTTATCTTATCTGGTATGGTTGGGAACCGAGAAAAATCCATGATATTGAAACACTTTTAACAGAAATAATAGAATTTGATAAAGGTTTTGAAAAATATCTGGACTTGGGCAGAAGGCTTACGGGATACTACTATGAAGAGCGGTATCCTCCTGGACCAATCCCAGAGATTTTAGATGAAGAAGTAGAAGATACATTCAAACTTGCAGAAGAGATTATCAATCTGATAAAAAGTAAAGTTAGTGTGGGTGAATAAATATGAGGGTCTTCATTGAAGGGCTAGTGTCTTATCAAGCTAGTATTTGTGGGTAGAGCCTCTTTAGTTTAATTCTATCATCTTTGGTGGTGAATTGCCAAACCAGGTAATACTCTCCCCTCAGGGGAAAGGATTAAGGTGAAGGGTAAAAGAGGCTGTACCCACAAATACTAACTTGACCAGGCGCGAGGGTAAAAACGATGAAAAGCATGGCCTTATTTATTCCTGAAATCAGGAATCTACTAACTGACAATAATTATACTATCTTAAGGGGTTTGCTGAAGGAACTTCATCCGGCCGATATTGCCCGGGGTTTTGAAGACCTTAAGCCAGAAGAACAAGTGGCTGTTTTTAAATGTCTTTCGGATGATGAGGCTATCGAGGTCTTTGAAGAGCTTGAGCTTGAGCAGCAGTCCTTCCTGCTCGATTCTATCAGTCGAGGGAGGGCAGGGAAGGTGCTGGATGCCATGTCTTCTGATGATCGGGCCGATCTCTTTTCCGAACTCTCTGATGAAACCGTCACCCGTCTTTTTAACTTGATGAAGCGGGAAGAGGTAGCCGATGTAGTTCAACTCTTAAAATATGAACCTGATACGGCCGGTGGACTTATGACCACCGATTATATTGCCTTAAAAGAAGATATAACCGTGGAGGCAGCCGTTGAGGCTATCAGGAAGAGACCTAAGGCCGAGATGATCCACTATGTCTATGTGGTAGATGAGTCCGGTCACTTAGTCGGAGTAGCCTCCCTGCGTGCCCTCATTCTCGCCAAGGAAGGGACTTCTCTTTTTGAGGTAATGGACTCCGATCCAATCAGGGTCAAAGTAGATTTAGATCAGGAAGAAGTGGCCAGGACAGTGGCTACTTATGATCTATTAGCTCTTCCCGTCATTGAGCACGATAACCGGTTGGTAGGGATTGTTACGGTAGATGATATTATCGATGTCGTGGAAAAAGAAGCGACCGAAGATATCTATCGGATGGCCGGAACAGCCTTTGAAGATGATGGGCATAAAAAATCGATATTTAAGATCGCCGTCTTAAGATTTCCCTGGCTTTTTACCTGTTTAATCGGTGGTCTGATTTCAGGCAGTATTATCAGGTTCTTTAAGATCACCTTAAATGAGACCATTGCCCTGACCTTTTTTATTCCGGTTATACTGGGCATGGGAGGGAATGTGGGCATTCAGTCCTCCACCATAGTGGTGCGGGGGGTGGCGCTTGGCCATCTGGAACGTGCTCAGATAGGCAGGATTCTAAGCCGGCAGATGGGTATCGGTCTGATTCTTGGGGCTATGTGCGGGACATTGATCGGTGTAATAGCCTCCCTTTTTCACATGGGCGGGGAGGTAGTTGCCCTGGCCGCCGGAGTTTCTATGTTCTGCTCACTCAGCCTGGCCGCTTTTATTGGCGCCCTTTTTCCTTTAATCTTTAACCGATTAAACATAGACCCGGCTATCGCCTCCGGCCCCTTTGTGACCACAGTGATGGACATAACCGGTCTGACGGTCTATTTCATCCTGGCCAGCCTTCTGGTTAAGGCGCTGACTTAGGTTTAGCAGGTCGATTTAGTTTCCAAAGGTTCCTTGTCCGTTTCCCCAATAACTGCCCCCTAACCGCACAGCTCGAATTCAACTTCTTCATTTTGCCAGAAAATACCAATATGGTCAATATCCCAGATCGCAGCTCTCCAATTTACTTGTCAAGGAAAATCGACTCTTAGGCGATGGCTTTCTCTTAAAAGACCTTAACTACGGAGGTCTTAAAGGTCAGATATACCTCTAAACCAGGCTTAAGTCCCATTTCCTCAAGGGATTTTTGAGTGATAATAACCACAAACTCTACGCCGGCTACATCTACACCAATTCTAACCTGGGATCCAATGAAAGAAAGAGCTGTAATCCGTCCTGAAAAGGAATTTCGGGCCGATGAAACCAGGCTGTCTCTGGATACGATTATCTCCTTAGGGTCAATCAATATGTGGCCAGGCCCTCTCTTTTCGGTTACCACCTTTACGATGATAGCGGTATCTTCCTTATTCTTAATCACCGCTTGAGTTAGCCCATCCCCTTTGATCAATTCTACGGCCAATAGATTTTCGGGAGAAGCGATGACGGCCTTTCCATCAATCAGGGAAATAACCTCCTCTGTCATCCGATATGCCTGAGAAAGGCTATGGGTGGTAAAAATAATAGTGGTAGAATGAGTCCGGTTTATCTTGGTGATAAGGGCCTCGATGGTCTCAATCGTTCTTTTATCGATATTGGCGGTCGGCTCATCCAAGAAGAGAAGGGTTGGGTTAAAGACCAGCGCCCGGGCAATAGCCACTCTTTGTGCCTCTCCCCCAGAAAGTTCCTTAGTGCTTCGAGATTCAAACCCCGGCAGGCCGACTTCAGATAATATCCGGCGTACTTGCTCTTTCCTTTCTTTAGATTTTACCCCTCGAATGGCCAGACCATAGCCTACATTCCTTTCCACCGCAGTGTGGAAAAGAAAAGGGTCCTGGGCCACCATCCCCATCTTTCGCCGGGCAGATAAGGAAGAGGTGGTTACTTCCTCTGCCTCAAAGAAGATCTTGCCGCTGGTAGGGGATTCAAGCAGGGAGAGGATGTTGAGAAGGGTTGTCTTGCCGCTCCCGTTAGGGCCAAAGAGACAGTAAATCTTTCCCTGGTGGAATTCTAAATGGGGGATGTCCAGGACAGGCCTGTTTCCATAGGATTTAGTTAGACCCTCTACTTTAATAAGCGGCTTTGGGATTGCGGATGGTGGATGGTGGGTTTGGGATGGTTTGATCATTGTTGAGATCAGTCTTTTTGGGCCTGAAGGTAATGAAAGAGAATATTTAATCCAAAGGCGACGCTCAGGAGGATCATGCCTAAGGCCAATCCGAGGGCAAATTCTCCTTTGCTCGTTTCCAGGGCAATAGAGGTGGTGATATTTCTGGTGTAGCCTTTGATGTTTCCGCCCAACATCATTGAGATACCTACTTCAGCAAAGACCCGGCCAAAGCCGGCCATAATCGCCGAGGCCAGGGCAAATCGCCCTTCCGTCAGCAAGGTTAAGGCCGTTTGATAAGGGGTAGCCCCCAGAGAAAGGGCTTCACGAGACACACGGGGGTCTAAGCTGGAAAGGGCTGAAATGCTTAAAGAGGTGATAATGGGGGTGGTCAGGATAAATTGACCGATAATCATGGCCGTCTGGGTATAGAGCAAACCGAGGGAACCCAGAGGCCCTTTCCGGGAAAGAAAGGAGTAACATAGCAACCCCACCACCACTGTAGGTAGGGCCATTAAGGTGTTGAAGGTAGTCAGCACCGCCTTCTTTCCCCAAAAGTTGTGGGCCGCAATGAGAACCCCAAGTAACACGCCGGCCAGGCTCGAAATGGTGGTAGAGATGGTCGCCACCTTAAGAGAAACAAAACTGATCTCCATGACCTCTCGATCAAAGGAGAGGATCAAATCAAGCGCTTCCACCAATCCTTCGGTCAGGTAGCTCATACCTCTATGGTCCTCAATATCTCCTCCTCTTTCCGACGCATTACTCTAGATTCGGCCTCCTCCAAATGATCGTAACTTAAAAGGTGAAGCGCCCCATGGATAAGCAGAATAGCTAATTCCCTTTCAAAGCTGTGGCCCAGTTGAACTGCCTGACGCTGGCAGGTCTCGGTAGAGATAACGATCTCACCCAGGCAGGGGCCTGGATGTCCTCCTTCCCTGAAGGCAAAGGCCAGGACATCAGTCGGTTCATCTATCTGACGATACTCCCGGTTTAGTTGCTGAATTAATTCATCATCGGCCAGGAGGATACTTACTTCCCCTTCTTTTATCCCTTCCAGGTGAAGGGTCTGACGGATTATCCGCTCTACTTCCTGAAGATCGACTGCCTCAGACTGTTTATTGGCAATACCTATTTCGAGTTTCGAGTTCATTTCCACTATCCTTTGACAATTGTTCGACCTGTATGGTTAGCTTAACCTTACTCACATCTTTTAAAAACCACGAAGCACACGAAGCACACGAAGAATTATAGAACAAATCTTTTAATCCCATTTACCTTACCCTTAAATTACTTTCTTCGTGAACTTCGTGTTCTTCGTGGTTTATTTTTGTTTTTCCCTACCTAATTAATCATACAGGTCGCAATTGTTCGCGGACAAAAGTGAGGAATTGATGGAATCCTGGGACAAGAATAAAGCTCCGTAGGAGTAATCTGTTTGTAGTATTTCACAAAAGCAATATATTTGCAGCTCCGTAGGAGCGACCTGTTTTTAGTAGTAGTAGAGCTTGAATATCTATGTCTATGGGAAATTTCTT
>JBFMHI010000155.1 GCA_040753085.1 bacterium
AGAGATATTTGCGGGGAAGTTAAGACGAGAAAAGTAGTTTTGTAGAAAAAAATGGTATGATGATGCTATAGCCGATAATGAACTAACCGCAAGGTTTCACAGAAAATTGGACGGTTATGAACCGTCCAAAAAAAAGCTAAGTGGGTGAGGGTACCCACTTAGCTTCCGCATAAAGATTAGTTCCGTAAACCGATCAGGTATAGAAACCGGGAGAAACAAAACTACACCTAACCTATTTACTTCTGTTATATATATCGGCTCAAGGCCCAAAATCCTTTAACTATTTCTGCTGGTCTGGTAACTATTCAGCCACGGATGGACACGGATGAAACACTGATTTTTTTAATATATGAATCATTAAATCCGTGAACCGTGTCCGTGATTCGTGTCTGTAAGGCAACCACAGTTGGGCAACCACAAGGGGTTGCCCTTACTCTCACCTTTGTCTTCTGTCCTCTGCTATCTGCTATTTATCCGTGCTAATCCGTGTTAATCAGTGGCTGAATAGTTACCTGGTCTGTAGGGTGAAAACTTTTCCTCTTGACAATCCTGGCCGGTCATAGTATAGTTACTGGTGACTACTCAGGTGGATAGACGGAAGGTGGAAGGCTTTTAAGGTTGAAGTAGTTACCGTTACTGTAAGTGGTAAGTGGCGGGTTTCGAGTGGTGAGTAGGGAGGATCTCTGAACGCCAAACTCGACGACCCGCAAGCGGGTGCCCCGAACTCGAAACTAACATGCCAAAGCGAAAAGACCTCAAAAAGATTTTGATTATTGGCTCTGGGCCGATCGTAATTGGACAGGCCTGTGAATTTGATTATTCAGGCACCCAGGGATGCCGTGCCCTTCGAGAGGAAGGCATCGAGGTGGTCCTGGTGAATAATAACCCGGCCACTATTATGACCGACCCGGATACAGCCGATTCCATTTACTGTGAGCCCATTACCGTAGAAGTAGTCGAAAAGATTATGGCCAAAGAGAAACCGGATGCCCTCCTGCCCACCCTGGGCGGACAGACCGCCTTAGATATATCCCTTCAACTGGCGGAACAAGGCTGCCTCGATCGATACGGTGTGGAGATGATTGGGGCCAGGGCAGAAACCATCAGGATGGCCGAAGATCGGGATTTGTTTAAAAAGGCTATGCAGCGGATTGGCCTTGATCTGCCTAAAAGTGGTTCAGCCTCAAGCCTGAAAGAGGCTGAGAAAATCGCGGCTACCGTTGGATACCCTCTCCTGGTCAGACCTTTCTCTACGCTGGGGGGAAGCGGCGCCGGCATAGCTTACGAACCCTGGGAACTGGGAAAAGTGGTCGGTTGGGCTATACAGTCCAGCCCTTTTCATAAGACCCTTATTGAAGAATCCGTCCTAGGCTGGAAGGAATACGAGCTGGAGGTAATGAGGGATAAAGCGGACAATGTAGTCATCATTTGTTCCATTGAGAATCTTGATCCAATGGGCGTTCACACCGGAGATTCCATTACGGTTGCCCCGGCCCAGACCTTAACTGATAAAGAATATCAGAGGATGAGAGATGCGGCGGTGGCGGTTATGCGGGAGATCGGCGTGGATACCGGCGGATCGAATATCCAATTTGCGGTTAATCCGGAAGATGGCCGGTTAGTAGTGATCGAGATGAACCCGAGGGTTTCCAGGTCATCGGCTCTGGCCTCAAAGGCGACCGGATTTCCCATTGCCAAGATTGCGGCTAAATTAGCTATCGGATACACCCTGGATGAACTGCCCAATGACATTACCCGGGAAACTATGGCCTCCTTTGAACCGACTATTGATTACGTGGTAGTTAAGATCCCCCGGTGGGCCTTTGAGAAGTTTCCAGAGGCCTCGCCTGTCCTGGATGCCCAGATGAAATCGGTGGGTGAAACTATGGCCATTGGTCGAACCTTTAAGGAGGCCGTGCAGAAAGGTCTCCGGTCACTTGAAATTGACCGATTTGGCCTCCGAAATAATGGAAGGCCACTCAATCTAACGGAATTAGAAGAGGGGCTTCGCCGTCCCACTCCGGAAAGGTTGTTCTTAGTGGCCGAAGCCCTGCGGCAGGGGATGGATATTCAGCGGTGTTTTGAGCTGACTAAGATTGACCCTTTTTTCCTTTACAATATCGGGCAGATTATAGGCTTAGAAAAGGAAATCGTCGGCACGGGCCGCCTCTCGCCCCAGCTTATGCGGAAGGCCAAACAGTATGGTTTTTCTGACCGGGAGTTAGCCGATTTGGTGGGTCAGGATGAGGATTCCATCCGGCAAGCTCGAAAGAGTAACGGCATTGAAGCCGCCTTTAAAACCGTGGATACCTGCGCGGCTGAATTTGAGGCCTACACACCCTATTATTACTCCACCTACGAATCAGAAGACGAGACCAAGTCCAGTAATAAGGAGAAAATTATGGTCCTGGGAAGCGGACCCAACCGGATCGGTCAGGGGATTGAATTTGACTACTGCTGTGTCCACGCCGCGATGAGCCTCAGGGAGGAGGGGATAGAGACCATTATGGTCAACTCCAATCCTGAGACAGTAAGCACCGATTATGACATCTCCACCCGACTTTATTTTGAACCCTTAACCCTCGAAGATGTCTTAAACATCACGGATCGAGAAAAACCTGACGGATTGATCGTCCAGTTTGGTGGCCAGACGCCTTTAGAATTGGCCATACCGCTCTGGCATAAAAAACTGCCCATCATAGGCACTTCTCCTGATTCCATTGACCGGGCAGAAGACAGGGGAAGATTCAAGGAAGTGGTGGATAAACTTGGCCTCCTCCAGCCGGCCAGCAGCACGGTCAGTTCCCTGGAAGAGGCCAAAAAGGCAGCCGCTCAGATAGGTTATCCTATTCTTATCCGGCCTTCTTATGTCCTTGGGGGAAGGGCGATGGAGATCGTCTATGACGAGAAATCCCTGGAGAATTATATGGAAAAGGCCCTGTCTGCCTCAGCTTCACTGGAGCATCCGGTTCTCATAGACAAGTTCTTAGAAGACGCCATTGAAGTCGATGTAGATGCCCTCTCAGACGGAAAGACAGTAGTGATTGGCGGTATTATGGAACACATAGAAGAGGCGGGCATCCATTCAGGAGACAGCATAGTGGTTCTGCCGCCGTATACCTTGGTGGATGAACAATTAGACCTTATTCGGAAACAAACCAGGGCCTTGGCCCTGGAGTTGGAGGTGAGCGGTCTGATAAACATCCAGTTTGCCTTTAGAGGAGATCGGCTCTACGTCCTGGAAGTCAACCCTAGGGCATCCCGAACCATCCCTTTTGTCAGCAAATCCATTGGTTGCCCCCTGGCCAAAATAGCGGCCAAGGTAATGACCGGCCACAAAAGCCTTAAAGATTTGGGCTTCACCCATGAAGTCGAGATGCCCTACTTTGCCGTCAAGGTGCCTGTCTTTCCCTTCCACAAATTTAAAGGCGTGGAAGGACGGCTTGGTCCGGAGATGAGGTCTACCGGAGAGGTGATCGGCCTCGACCCTGAATACGGCCTGGCCTTTGCCAAGGGCCTCATTGGAGCTGGTCAGGTATTGCCCAAAAGAGGGACCGTTTTTATCAGCGTCAAAAATAAGGATAAACGGGCCATCATATTTATTGCCAAGAGGCTGGAAGACCTCGGATTCAATATCCTGGCTACTCGGGGCACCGCTCAAGTCCTGGCCAGAAATGGGATCAAGGTAAAGATGGTCTACAAGGTATATGAGATGAGGCCTCCTGGGGAGAAGAAGGACATCCTGGCCTATATCCAGGCCGGCCAGGTTGATTTGATTATCAACACCCCTTCAGGTAAAGAGCCCAAACAAGACGATCTCTCCATCCGCAAGGTAGCCATCCTGAACCGCGTCCTCTGTCTCTCCACCATTCAGGCGGCCGCCGCCGCTGTCCAGGCGATTGAGGCCTTAATTAAAAAGAAAGATATTCCCGTTCGAGCCTTGGGAGAATACTATCAGTCTAGTCCCACACGGCCTAAGTTCCTGGCCGGTTTAAACCCTGGAATCCTCGAAGCCGGCTGAAAGATCATCCCCTTTCCAGGGCCTGCTCAATGACTTCATCAATAGTTTCTACGCCGATAAATTCCAGTTCTTTCTTTACATGCTCAGGGATATCAATCAAGTCCTTTTCGTTTTTTTTAGGCAAGATAACCGTCTTAATGCCGGCTCTTCTGGCCGCCAGAATCTTTTCCTTGATGCCGCCCACAGGTAGAACTTGGCCCCGCAGGGTTGCCTCGCCGGTCATAGCCACAAAGGGCCTTGAGGGTCGATTGCTGAGCAAAGAAGCCAGGGCGGCCGCTATGCTTACGCCGGCTGAAGGCCCGTCTTTGGGGATAGCTCCGGCGGGAACGTGGATATGAATATCCGTATGTTCAAAGAAATTCTCGGCAATGCCAAGGTTTTTTGCCCTGGTTCGGACGTAGGTTAAGGCTGCCCTGGCCGACTCCTGCATCACCTCGCCTAACTGGCCGGTCAGGGTAAGCCCTTTCTTTCCCTTCATCCTGGCAGCCTCAATAAAAAGGATGTCACCCCCGGTTTGTGTCCAGGCCAGACCAATGACCACGCCGGGTTCTAACCTTCGTTCCGCCACCTCTAAGAAAAATTTAAGGGGGCCGAGGAACTTGGGCACATCCGCCGTCCTAATCTTTTTCCCGCCCTCTTTGCCTTCGGCTATTTTTCTGGCTACTTTTCTACAGATAGTGGCTATCTCTCGCTCCAAATTCCGCAGGCCTGCCTCACGGGTATATTCCCGGCTAATTCGGGACAGGGCCTCGGGCTCAAAGCTTAAATCTTCCTCCTTAAGCCCGTGTTCAGCTAACTGTCTGGGAACAAGAAATTTTTGAGCAATAGCCAGCTTTTCTTCTTCAGTATACCCCGGCAGGTCAAGGGTCTCCATTCGATCCCGAAGGGCAGAGGGGATGGGATCAACAATATTGGCGGTAGTGATAAACATCACTTGGGAGAGATCAAAAGGCAGGTCAATGTAATGGTCGGAAAAGGCATTATTCTGCTCCGGATCAAGGACCTCGAGTAAGGCGGCCGACGGATCACCTCTGAAATCAGCCCCAATCTTGTCTACTTCATCCATCATAAAAACAGGATTCCTTGATCCGGCCCGCTTGATGCCCTGGATAATCCGGCCAGGCAGCGCCCCGATGTAGGTGCGGCGATGTCCCCGGATTTCGGCCTCATCACGGATACCTCCCAGAGAAATCCTGACAAACTTCCGGCCCAGGGCCCGGGCAATGGATCGACCCAGTGAGGTCTTACCCACCCCCGGCGGGCCGACAAAACAAAGGATAGGTCCTTTCATATCTTTCTTCAGACTCCGGACAGCCAGGTATTCCAAAATACGTTCTTTTACCTTTTCCAAATTATAGTGATCCTCCTCAAGAACCCGCGCAGCCTCAGGCAAATCAAGCCTGTCTTCGGTCGTTATGGCCCAGGGAAGATTAATCAGCCAATCAAGATAAGTCCGGGCTACCGTATATTCGGCGGCGGCCGGAGGTATTTTGCCCAGGCGGTCTAACTCCTTTTTCGCCTCCTTCTCCACTTCCTCAAGCATCTTGGCCGCCTCGATCTTCTGGGCAAGCTCTTTTATCTCTATGGCCTGCTCATCTTCCTGTCCCAGTTCTTTATTAATAGCCTCAAGCTGCTGCCGCAAGAAATATTCCCGCTGGTTCTTATCTATTCTGGTTCTGATCTCAGACTGAATCTTTGAACCGATCTCTAACAAGTCTAATTCCTTGGTGAGCAAAAGGGTGGCTCTCTCCAGGCGTTTCTTTGGATCCATTGTTTCTAAGAACTCCTGCTGTTCCTTAACTTCCAGATTAAGATTGGCCACCACCAGATCAGCCAGATTACCAGGATGCTTAAGGTTCAAGGCGCTGATATAAAATTCCTGGGGTATGCGGGGTGAAAGAGAAACCACCCGTTTTAAAAGATCAAGAAGATTCCTCCTCATCGCCTCGGTTTCTATACCCTCTGATTCTTCGATAAATATCTCTTCTACTGTTCCCTTTAAATAAGGTTCATCCTGGAACACCCGCTTAAGTTTTATCCGGCTCAGTCCCTGGACCAGAAGTTGCGCCGTGCCATCCGGCAGCTTAAGCATCTTAAGTATCTGCCCGGCTGTCCCAACTCGGTAGATATCGTCTTCGGATATCTTTTCTTTTTCGCCGTCTCGTTGGGCAAAAAGGCCAATAATCCGATCCCCTACCGAGGCATCATCAATTAATTTGATATTTTCATCCCGGCCAACCAGAAGAGGGACAATCATCGCTGGATAAATCACTACCTCCCGGGTGGGGAAGATAGGCAGATCTTTGGGTATATTTCTTTTTTCTTCCATAATTCCTCCTGACGATTTCGGATGGGGATAAATCCGTCATCCGCATGCCGCATTCCACCATTTGCAATCAGTAATCCAGCTCGGCCAAAGTTCCTGGGCGGTGAGAGCAGGGTTCGAGGATTCGTATCTACTCAAAATCAAGTTAAAAAAGTAAGCTCATTACAGATTATAGTGCTATGGGTTAAGTTTCATCTCCTTTTGTACCGACGACAGCGTTGGCATAAAAGCTTCCCCTCCCTTGATGGGAGGG
>JBFMHI010000156.1 GCA_040753085.1 bacterium
AAAGAAGACACAAAGAGCACAAAGAAATAAAGGGAAAATTTATTCTCTCAAAAATCTTTGAGTCCTTTGTGAAACCCTTTGTGATCTTTGTGGTTTAAAAAAATTGTAGCTATTGTCAGACACCACCGGATATTCGATACTGGACACTGGATCCTTTACCCGCATCAAGCATCGAGGATCGAGCATCGAGCATCGAGGACTATTTGGTTGCGGCGGGAGGCCGCGCTATGATTATAGAACGACGAACAGAGGAATAAGTAAAACCCCGAAGGGGTGAAATAAAAACCACGGCCGTGGACTCGGATTGTTCGTCAAGGAAAGCACATTGTAATGTCTGACGGTATTCGCTTTCTTACGAGTCCGCACCACAATCCGGTTGATGCTTACACAATGGGAGGTATAGTCCATGATGCTGGGCTTACTGTTGAAGAGTTTCGTAGTCGGTTATAGCAACTATTAATATCTTTTGGACTTCGATATGGGATCAAAACAGTTACCTAAGATCAGAATACTTCATGTAATCCAATGGTTGGAACAAGGCGGAGCAGAAAAGGGGGCATGTTTATTAGCCGCGTCTTTGAATAAAGATAGGTACGAATCAATAGTTTGCGCCTTTCAAGACGGACTAATGCGCCAATATATAGAACCTCTGGGGGTGGACCTTAACATCGTCGAAAAAAAGCATAAATTGGATATGGTATTTTTGATGAAACTGGTGTATTTGATGAAAAAAAAGAAGGTTGATCTGGTCCATTGCCGTGGGATTCCTCCCACGGTCTATGGGGGTATGGCGGCAAAGTTAGCCGGTCTTCCTTTGGTGACAAGCGTCCATGGAAGAAGTCAGTTCCAAACGAAAACCGGCCTTAAAGCCTTGTATCTAATTCAAAAGTTCGGGGGGAAAGTGGTCGCTGTTTCAGAGAGTATGAGAGATGATTTAGTCAGAGAGGGTAATTTGGAAAGGGATAAAATTATGGTCATTCACAACGGTATAGATGTAAAAAATATAGAATTAGGGGACGGCGGCCAGATTAAAAGAGAAGAATTTAAGGTAGACACCTCTTCTTTAGTTATTGGAGCCGTAGGGACATTGAGGCCGGTAAAGGGCTATGAATATTTGGTTCGCGCCATGCCTCTCATATTAGAATCACTTCCTCAAGTAAGGTTAGTTTTTATTGGTGACGGGGAGTCAGCAGATGAATTAAAGGAGATAACCGAGCATTTAGGCCTTCAAGATTCGGTTCTTTTTCTGGGAAGACGTAAGTATGCCCAGAGGTTAATGAACGGCTTTGACGTCTTAGCGGTCTCATCATTATCAGAAGGGCTGTCTATGGTTATCCTGGAGGCAATGTCCGTTTCTGTGCCGGTGGTAGCCACCAAGGTGGGGGGCAATCCTGAGGTGGTAGAAGATGGGGTGACAGGCATTTTAGTGGAAAAAAAGAGTGAAGTAAGTTTAGCTCAAGGGCTAATCTGGATTTTAAAGGATGAGAATAAAAGGAAGGCGATGGGAAAGGCTGGGTGGAAGCGAGTTAAAGAGGCATTCTCCCTGAAGGACATGGTCAGGAAGTATGAAGAGGTCTACGAAAGTTTATTATCGTGAGGAAATTCGGTCTTGACCATCGCCGGAAATTCAATGAAAAATCTAAGGATATTGTCTTTAACTCAGCTATTTCCTAATTCTCAACAGCCGCAATTTGGAGTTTTTGTCAAGGAGCGGCTGAGATATATGGCTAAGCTTTGCGAGTTGAAAGTAGTGGCGCCTGTGCCCTGGTTCCCGCCCCTAAAATTGTTTAAGAAATGGTATAAGTTCTCTCAGATTCCTTTTCGTGAAGAGATAGATGGTTTAGAGGTTTACCACCCCCGATTTATTGTGCTCCCCAAGATAGGCCGGTCATTATATGGATTTTTATATTTTTTAGCGGTGGTGCCTCTTCTGAAGAGGATAGCCAAGGAGTATCCGTTTGATCATTTAGATGTGCACTGGGCATATCCGGACGGCTTTGCCGGGATATTATTGGCTAAATTATTGAAAAAGACGGTAAGCATTACTGTTCGGGGAGTAGATATAATTTCTTTCACCAGATACTCTTTATTGAGGCGGTTAATTGTATATGCTCTAAAAAGAGCCGATCTGACCATCGCCGTATGCGATGATTTAAAAAGAAGGGTTTTAGATTTAGGTGTTGGGCGGGAAAAAGTAGTGACCGTCTCTAATGGTGTAGATGTAGACAGGTTTTATATGATAGAAAAAATATCTACCAGAGAGGCACTAAAGTTGCCGTTGGAGAAGACAATTATCCTTTCTGTGGGGCATCTTATTGAACGGAAGGGCTTTCATTACTTGATAGAAGCGGTCTCAAAGATAGTGACCGCCGGCCGGAAAGATATTTTGTTGCTGGTAATAGGCGAGGGGGAATACCGGCCTATATTAGAAAGACAGATTGAGAATTTGGGGCTTTCTGATTTTGTAAGGTTGATGGGGGCTAAATCCCATACCGAGCTTTATAAATGGTACAGCGCGGCTGATCTGTTTTGTCTGGTAAGCAACAGTGAAGGGTGGGCTAATGTGATTCTGGAGGCGCTGGCCACGGGCACGCCTGTAGTAGCTACCGCCGTAGGTGGTCTGCCGGAGATAATTCCTTCAGAAGAGTATGGTATTTTGGTTGAAGATCAAGATGTGGGTAAATTAGCCAGGGCCATAGAGCGGGCTTTGGACAAAGAATGGGAGACCGGTAAATTGATAGCTTATGCCCAAGAAAATAGTTGGAATAAATGTGCCGGCAAAGTTTTGGAAAGAATTGAGGCCATTGCTTCTTCGTAGACATCTGGTAGTCTGGTGTCTGGTAGTCTGGTTGTCTGTCTGGTAGGCGGAACACCAGGCCACCAGACACCCGGTGACCATATTACTCGATGTTCAAGGTTTTCTTATAAACCGCTAAAGCGGTTGCTTTGGTTTATTAATGTCCCCCGATTCACCCCGATAAATCGGGGTGCTATTCTCATGCTTATTGAGTTTAGCACCCTGATTTATCAGGGTGTTACGGATAGGATAACATCTAGAATCATAACCGCTTTAGCGGTTTCAATCCCTGAAAGTCTGATGGCCCAGGTCGAAAAAACTTGAACATCGAGTATTACTATTCGTAAGTGACCGAAACGATGAGCAATGCCCTAATGCCTAATAAGATGAGAGTTGCGCTTATCCACCGGCTGTTCCGGAAAGAAGGAGCTATTCCGCTTACCGTTAAAATGATGGCCCACCATCTCTCACTTAAAGGGATAGAAAACATTGTCTTTTCCTCTGACGTGGAAGATGGAGCCAAGGAGGGACTAACTACCTTTGTCCGAGTGTTTACCAAACGGATAAAATTATTCGACCTGGGGGGGTGGTTATTTGCCGGCGGCCTCTTCTTTAAATTAATATCCGTTCACAAAGAGAGAAAGATAGACGTCCTCCAGGTGCATGATTCAACGGCCTTTTATGCGGCCTGGTTCTTTAGCCGGATTTATGGGGTGCCGGTTATTATCTTTATGCATACCTGTATATTTGAACCGGGCAAGAAGGGGATGTATCCGCCTACCCTTGATCTTATGTATCGCCTTAATACCAGATTTTATATGCGACATGCCGATCGAATAGCCTGTATTACCAAAGACTTAACTGATTGGGCTCAAAAACTTGGGGCAGATCCGGCTTCAGTAAGACTTATTCACGAGCCGGTTGATCTTCAACTCTTTAAACCTCAAGGGGAGAAGTTGAGAGGAGGAAAGAGACTTCTGTTTGTGGGCCGGGTCTCTTCCCCGGAAAAGGGGGCCAAATACCTCTTGGAAGCCATGGCCAGGATAGTAAAGGACTTCCCTGAAGCCAGGCTGACCGTGATTGGAGAGGCAAGTAATTCCCCGGCCTTGCTGGAACTCGTAGAAAAATTGGGGATCAAAGAGGTGGTCGATTTTAAGGGTCCGGTACCCCATAAAGATCTGGCCCCCTATTATGCCGGGGCGGATGTGTTGATTATCCCCTCACTGGCTGAAGGTCTGCCTAAGGTTCTACCTGAGGCCCTCGCCTGCGAAACACCGGTGGTAGGCACCAGAGTAGGGGGTATCCCGGAGGTCGTAAGGGATGGTTACAATGGATTATTAGTTGATCCGGGTAGCGCTGAACAGATTGCCGCGGCAGTGATAAAGATTCTTTCCAACGAAGACCTCCTGACAGCTCTGGCTAAAAATGCCCGGCCTTCAGTAGAAGCCCGATCCTGGGAGGCTAATATCGATAAGTATATTGAAATGTATAAGGAGTTAACAATTAACGATTAATAATTGTAACTACTCAGGTGGATGCACTGAAGGTGAAAGGCTTTTTAGGCTGAAGGCTGAAGGCTGAAGGCTATTGAACTTCAGTCTTCAGCCTTCAGCCTTCAGCCTAAACATAGGAGGTGAAGCCTTGCTTATTCAAGGATTCCAGTGGATATTATTGTTTTTTATTTCAGTAGGAGCAGGATATTACGTTTATACCGCTTCTGGAGTTATGTCTTCCAAAAGCATAGCTCTTACCTTTTTCTTATTTTTTGTAGGGATAGTCGCCCTTTTTGAGCCTTTAATTCCTCTCCTGGGATTTTTCTCCTTTGGATACCTTGACCTGGCCAATGTCTGGGACACTCACGGCCTCCATGCCATGCGGGTTCTGGCGATACTGATTTTAGTGGCTACTTTAATGAAGGGTATTGGAGGAGAGAAGATAAAGTTCAGTATTGCCTTTTCTTTGCAGAATTTATTAGTCATAGGGATTATCCTGACTATGATCAGCGGCTTGATAATAAAAGAGGGGATGTCATTTATCGATGTGACTAAGGATATGTGGATGCAGGAGTTTTTCAAGGTTATCTTTATCTATATCTTTATGGTTAACCTGATCGATTCCAGAAGAAAACTCGGCTGGGCCACGTGGATGCTTATCTTATGTGTCTTTTATTTAGCCCAGAAAGGTCTGGCCAATTACAGAACCGGTGCTCTGGACACGGCCAGACCATATAGCTGGTGGAATAAGAATGGGGCGGCGGCTGTCTTTGCCAGCGGAATTCCCATGTTCTACTTTCTCTTTTGGGAGGAAATGAAAAAGAGGCTCCCCAGAAATATCGAGGGAATATTTCTATCTATCCTGGGGATATCTTTAATCTTAGGAGGGGTATTCTTATTTGCAAAAGGGAGAGCAAAACCCGGGATACTCTTAGTCGGATGTGGGTTGCTTTTACCCGATAAAGAAGGGATGGGGGCAAAAGGGATATTCTTCCTGGGAGGAGTAGTATCTTTACTCCTGGCCTTATGGAGATGCGGTTCCCGCGGCGGGTATCTTGCTTTTATAGTAACGTTTTCTTTTTTGGTCCTGATAGAGTTGATAAGGGGGCATTACAAACGGCTGGTGTGGATCCTTCCCTTGGTGGCCGCCCTGCTCCTTTACAAAACTCCAGAAAAGGCCTGGGAGAAATTCCAAACCATTGAAACCTATGAAGAAGATGCCTCGGCTATGATCCGAATTGATGCCTGGAAGACAGCGATAATAATGCTTAAAGAAAACCCTCTTTTGGGGATAGGTATGAATAGATACGTGGTTCATTTTATGGATTACTGTCCTCCGGGGTCCCCTACTTATCACCTGGGACTTCGGAGTCCCCATAGCATATATGTCCAGACATTTTCTGAAACAGGATTAATAGGCTTCTCTCTTTTTCTCATTCTCCTGGGTAAAAGCTTCTGGGATGTCTTAGTGGTTATACGGAGGTCTAGAGCTGGTCCGGAAAAAACCTGGTTAGGCACTATGGCAGCCGCTTTTGGACTCAGCTTGTTGAGTATTTGTGTGAGCGGGGCATTTACTGGGAATCCCTACACCCTGGGTATCTATGGTTTCATTGCCTTGATTGTGGCCACCAGGAAACTGAGTAATGAAATGATGAAGACTCCCGCAGGAGGTAAGAGAGAGATTTGAGATAGAGATAGATACTCGATGTTCAAGTTTTCTTTCTGATAAGGTTGGCACATTTTTTGCTTCCACTTGATGTTTAGTCCACCGAAGGCGGATTTGTGTTTCAGCCTTTTCCCATTCAGGGTAACAATGGCAAATCCTACGCGATTATCTTTTTCACAGACATCCTCGGTATAAAACCCACCTGCATCCTTTAGATAAGGGATTATCTTTTTGAGTAGGGTAGTCTTACCTACCTTAGGTCTTCCGGTGATAAGGATGTGTTTCATCTTTTTCTATTCAACCCCCTCTCAATTACAGAAAACTTAAGGTTAATCTTTCTTCAGGACTCAATAGCTTAGAGATTGCTTGCCAGAGGTGTAACTACTCAGCCATAAAAAAAAACTCAAGTTTAGTCTATATTATCCGATATAGAGGCTGTTTAAAAATGGCAATCATCTGCAAATAAATTATTTACTAATTTCTGCCTCCTGTGGTATAATAGCTTAAAAATACCAAACAATCCAAAACCAGCAGGAGGCAACGAAGCATGAAAC
>JBFMHI010000157.1 GCA_040753085.1 bacterium
CTACTTCATTAAGTGCTTTGATCATTGGTAGGACCTCTGCTTTCTTTATTGCTGTGTTTATTGCTGGCTATGCGTTACTATTTTACCACATATAACCCTGTTTTACAAGTGCGGAATGCAAGTTAGATTGGAAATTAATTAAGCCCCGCAGGGGCGAAGGAGAAAATTGAGTCTCTCCACATAACCATTGGTCCACGGATGCTTCACCTGGGTGAAGGTCTGGCTGATGTTCTTCTCCTTGCAGGTTTCCTTAAACCGGTGATTGCCTTGAGGCCCGTGAGTGGTGAACTCCTGACCATTGTCCTGTAGAAGACGATGGATGACCACACTCCCGACCCTTGGCAAGAGATGATTATGAAGGAAATCTACAGCTTAGCCTGAGCTTATGGCTGACTCTCTCAGGGCATAGGTAGGGAACTGTTGAATGAAATAGTGGTGCTCGATTTCATTCAACAGTTCCGTCAAAATAGGCTCATCTGGGGAGTAAAGGCTTCTTTCTCCCCCGGGGCAAAGACTTGAATCTTTCCGTATTCGCCGTCATAACCTGCTGCGATCTTTACTTTTCCAGCTCGAACCCGCCGAATAGCCTCAGCCAAAAGAGGCAAGTTGGATCCTTCTATTTCTTCTAGCGGGGTCTCTCCCAGGATGAAAAGCTCCGGCCCAAAATTAGAAAGCAATCTCTCGTATTCTTGAGCCACCTTTTTGCTATTGACTCCAACTCCTTCGATTTCAGCGATGATCTCAAGGAGAGGGATCAATGACTGGTAAGCCGGGGCTCCAGAAGGAATAAAACCTTCAGGCCGGTCAGCCAAGGTCTCCACCCGGTGCATCACCCCGACCGTTGTCTTTCGTCCACACCTGGGACAAAGGTATTCGTGTTTCCTGGTTTCCTCTGGAGTCATCCGCATATCACATGCCCTATGACCATCAAGATGATATTTGCCTTCCTCAGGGAAGAATTCAATCGTGCCCTCAAAGGCCTTGCCAGTTTCGAGTGTCGGGTTCGGGGCACCCGCTTGCGGGTCGTCGAGTTTCTGGTTTCCATCTCTGTTTTCCATAGCGGAACGAATATGGTAGTAAGATAGCTCTGTCTGAAACAGGTTAGCCTCCCGGCCCAATTTGGCCGGTGAATGGGCATCGGAGTTAGAGATGAGGGTAATTTTATCTAACCTGGAAAGCCGCCAGTTCATAGTTGGATCTGAAGAAAGACCAGTCTCTATGGCAAAGATGCGCGGGGTGAGGTCTTCAAAGCATTCCTCCATTGAATCAAAGCCCGAATTGGAGCCGAAAACGGAAAAATGTGGCGTCCAGGCGTGGGCAGGGACAAGAAAGGCTTCAGAAGAGGCTTCCAGGACAATTTGCAAAAGAACCTTGCTGTCCAGGCCCAGGATAGGCCGGCCATCCGCACTCAGATTTCCTATTCGTTGGAGCTTACTGCGAATCCCAGCCCCTATTTCCAGGCTTGGGGCGAAGATCAGGTGGTGAACCTTACGGGTACGGCCGTTTTTGCTGTAAATACTGCTTACTTCTGCCGAAAGCAGGAATCGAACCTCACCGCGACAAGTGCCGGGGACTCTTTTATCTTGTTCTGAGTAATATTCCGGCCGCAATCGAAACAAACCAGGTTCAGCCGGCTCTAATTTTTCCTTAATTTCGGCAAACCAGCGCGGGTGGGTAAAATCTCCGGTGCCAAGCACGGTAAGCCCTTTTAATTGGGCCCACCGGTAGAGATTTTCCAGAGACATCTCTTTACTGGTCGCCCGTGAATATGGGGAATGAATATGCAAATCAGCGATAAAAAACATAAAGTTCCCTCCTCCTCTGAGGATTCCTAAAAGTCTAAGCGCTCAGAACCCCCTGAATACCGAGTCTGGATATGAATAGCGCCTTTGTAATCGAGCATAGTTTAAGGGTAACCGTTCAGCCACCAAGGCACGAAGACACGAAAGAGGAAAAAAGCCTGTTTATTCTCTTTCTCACCTTCTCACCCTCTATTGGGGGATATTTGTATAAACCTATTTCACAGGTCGTAATTTTTTCTTCGTGTCCTTCGTGCTCTTCGTGGTTTATCCTTGATTTTCATCAAGGCAGGCTCTTGTTTACCCCATCCTTTTACCCAATTTGTGGATAAGGATAAGCCCATCAAGGGAGAGGGAATTTTGCTTTGTCTCCCAACTAACTGCTTAACTTAGTTTTGAGTAGTTACGTTTAAGGTTAAGTAAACAGTAAACAGTAGTTAGAGCTTATCCCCAAAACGATCCGAGCCGCGACCGTTAGGGAGCGACCACTGGCGCCCTCTATCCATCGACAGTTGTAGCTGCCTCCTATATCGGCTTTCATCGCGCCGAGGTCTTGGGATAGGCTTTTAGTAGATAGTAAGCAGTAGACAGTAAATAGATTACCTGCTGACTACTGTCTGCTGTCTACTCTTTTAGGTAGCTGCGAGAGATCAGTCAGGCCAAAATGTTTCAGGAACGCCTGGGTGGTTTTATACATAACCGGCCGGCCAGGGGCTTCAGACCGTCCAGCAATTTGAATCAAATTGGTCTTAAGTAGATTTTTAATCAAAGGACCTGCTCCGCCTATTCCTCTAATGGATTCTATCTCAGCCCGGGTGACAGGCTGCTGGTAAGCAATTATAGACAAAACTTCCAGAGCGGAGCGGGAAAACTTTATTCGCTGAGGAAGCCCTTTTAGTTTCTGTATCCAGGGGGTAAATTCCGGTCGGGTAGATATCTGATAGCCGTTAGCCACTTCACGTAACTGTATCCCTCTGTTTCCATTTTCGTAATCCATCCTCAGTTCATCGAGCAGGGTTTTAGCCTCTTCTTCCTTTATTTCCAGAACCTGGACGATTTGTTTCAAAGCAAGGGGTTCATCAGCCACAAAGAGCAGGGACTCAATGGCCCCCTTAGCCTGACCGGGATTAAGATCAACGGTGGTTGGTAGTCTTTTTTGCAAACTTGACCTCCACAGGAAAAAGATAACAATTTACCCCAAATGAACGCTGTTAGAAAATGAGGTGGATGCGATGACAAATATATTGCTGTGAAGAGCTTAAAGTTTATTATAAAAGAAAAATGTCTTTTTGTCAATAGAAAGTAACTTGACAAGGCATTTCTTTTTTGAGATAATAGGTAATTAAAAGCCAGAGTGAAAATTAGAAGGGCCTCCTGGCTAAAGGTGATGGCGAAATCCAGATCCAAAATCCGAAGCAACTATTTAGGTAGATAGGCTGAAGACTGAAGGCTAAAGGCTGAAATCCAGTCATCTGTTCTCTGCATTTATTTCTAAAAGCCTTCAGCCTACTCACCTGAGTAGTTACAATCCGAAATGAGGGGAGGTAGTAGATAATGAAAAGTATATCTGAAATGAAAAAGTCGTGTCCTAATGTGCAAGTTAATTTAGACTTCTGTAACTGCACTTATTCTTGTGAGAAAAAGGGGCTGTGCTGCCAGTGTATCAGTTACCACCGGAATATGAATCAACTTCCGGCCTGCTTTTTCCCTAAAGACGCTGAAGCCACTTACGATCGTTCTTTTAGAAAATTTATTAGGACCTGGGGATAATTCGGGTAGTGTCCTGAATGGCGCTAACTTAAGAAAAAGTTAATTCAGAAACAAGATCAATAGCACTTAAAAATGTATCTACATCCCTATCAATAATCTTCCAATTGTCTGATTTAAGAATATCTTGCACAATAGGTTTTGCTTCTTTAACATCAATAGGGTTCTCAACTTTTTGGGTGATAACAACAAAGAATTCCATCAGATTTTGCACACAGACAATTCCTCCGCCTCTTTCCCATATCTGTTTCAAAAGGTTCTTTGAGGTCTCATGTTTCGTGGTGTTCGGCGATATCATTATTTATAAGGGCAGAGACCGCATAAGTCTAATAATTGGACAATCGAAACTCTAAACCAGATGGAGGCTCGCCTTTCCAATGGCAAAATCCTTCTATGTGAAGTCGGGGAAAAACCTAACAAAATGTCCAAAAAATAGCCCACTTTTATTGGCCATTTGGAGAAGTCTGAAAATGAAGCTTTTCGGATAAAATAGAAGTAAAAAATGAAAAAAAGGAACTAAATAAACAAAAATTCTTACTTCTCATTTCCCATTTCTTATTTCCCATTCCTGAATCTGTCAGAGCCTGCCCTGATGAAAATCAGGGAACAGGTTTAAAAAGTGGGGGTGAGAGGAATTACCTTCTTTTCTAACCATAGATAAATAAAATGCATAATTTTATCCGAGAGTCTTCAGTAATTATAGGGGGATAAAGTTCAAGATGTGGCTTTCTACAAAGGGCAGGTATGCGCTAAGGGCGATGCTGGAGTTAGCCTTACATGAGGGAGATGTTGTATCTATATCTAAGATTTCGAGAAACCAGGAGATTACTTCCCAATATGTAGAGCAGCTTATGGTCAAATTAAAAAAAGCCGGTCTGGTAGAAAGTGTGAGAGGTCCTACCGGCGGATATCGATTAACTAAAAAATTATCTGAAATTACGGCGGGCGATATAGTCAGGACTTTAGAAGGCTATATTGAGCCAGTTTTCTGTGTTAATCCCCAGATAAGCCAGAAGCATTGCCATCGGGCTCCCAAATGTGCCGCCAGAGTCCTCTGGAAGAAGGTGGGAGATAAGATAGCCGAGGTTTTAGATTCAACGACGCTTGAGGATTTGGTCAGGATGGATAAGGAACTCAAAGAGGTGGAGAGATGATTCAAGAAGGCCAGGTTGTTTCAGTTAACATTAGTGCCGGCAAGGGCGAGAAAAAGAAACCCCTGGGTGGTCAGGGGGAGCTTATTGCCGGTTATGGACTTAAGGGCGATGGACATAGCGGTAAGGGTCACCGTCAGGTAAGTTTGCTGGCTATTGAGTCCATTGAGAAAATACGCCGGTCGGGCCTGGAGGTCTCCTGTGGTGACTTTGCTGAAAATATTACCACCTCCGGCCTGAATCTGCCTGACCTTCAGCCTGGCCAGCAGATAAGAATAGGCCGGGAAATAGCCTTGAAGGTAACCCAGATCGGCAAGGTCTGTCAGGATAGATGCGCCATTTACTATCAGGCCGGAGACTGTATTATGCCCAAAGAGGGGATATTTGCCGAGGTAATTTCAGGTGGAAAGATCAAGGCCGGAGATAGAATCAATATCATACCCTATAACGGAAGCCTCTCTTTCTAAGCATCTTATAAAGAACCACCGCGGCCATCCCTCCTCCGATACTGACCCACTGAGAAGGAGTTAACCCCAGCCACAGCTCCGGGTTATCACCCCTGAACTCTTCAATGACAAACCGTGCCAGAGAGTAGAGAAAGAGAAAGGAAACAAAGACCCGGCCTTCAAATCCCTTTACCTGACGGATAAAAAGGAGGATTAAAAAGAGGGCCAACCCATTAGCTGAGGAGTAGAGTTGGGTCGGATGGACTGGCTGGTCGCCAAAGTGGATATGGGCCGGGCTTCCGGATGGAAAGACTACCCCTATTGTACTCTCGGTAGGTTTCCCGTAACAACAGCCAAAGCAAAAGCAGCCGATTCGCCCTATGGCCAGGCCAATGGCAATTGAGGGGGAAATAATGTCGGCCATCTTCCAGAGGGGAAGTTTACGGCGAAGGATAAACAGGACACTAACCATTACGCCCAGAATAAAGCCGCCGTAGAAGACAAATCCCTGCCGGGAGAAGACAATATCCAGCGGATGCTGCCAATAATAATCCCAGTTGATGATTACATCACCGGCTCTTGCCCCCACAATGGCGGCAATAAGGACGTAAGTCCCCAGTTCAATGATCACCTCGCGCTTTATCCCTTCACGTTCAGCCGCCCTGGAAGTCAGCCAGATAGCTGTCAGGAAGGCCAGAGCCAAGGTAAAGCCGTAAGTATAAACATTAATGGGACCAATAGAAAATAAGATCGGATGCATAATCTGATAGAAATAGGTAATCGGTCATCGGTGAGGCGTAACCAGTAATCAGTGGTTACCGATTACGTATCTACTCAAAATCAAGTTAAAAAAGTAAGCTCATTACAGATTATAGTGCTATGGGTTAAGTTTCATCTCCTTTTGTCCTGACAGCGTCGGCATAAGAGCTTCCCCTCCCTTGATGGGCTTATCCTTATCCACATCTTTTAAAAACCACGAAGAACACGAAGGGCACGAAGATAAAACAAATCTTTTAATCCCCTCTTTAAATAATTTTTCGACCTGTGAAATAGGTCTAATAAAATGCAAGAAATTTCCCATAGACATAGATATTCAAGCTCTACTACTACTAAAAACAGCTCGCTCCTACGGAGCTGCAAATATATTGCTTTTGTGAAATACTACAAACAGATTACTCCTACGGAGCTTTATTCAGGTTAGCTCCAGAGGAGCGACATGTTTGTAGAATATATCTCTC
>JBFMHI010000158.1 GCA_040753085.1 bacterium
ACAGATGCACACAGATGAAACACGGAAAATCCGTGAGCCGTGTCCGTGATTCGGGTCTGTCCTTAGGCTGTAGGGACAACCCTTGTGGTTGTCCGTCTACGGAACGGACATGGACAAGCACGGACATGGACAAGCACGGACAGGGACAAGCCCTGTCCCTACACTTCCGCCTTCTGTCCTGTGTTATTTATCCATGCTAATCCGTGCAGCTATACCTGAACGGTTATCTGGGCTTTATATCCTGAACTTATGATAATCTTAGCGGTGGAAACGGCTACCTTAACCGGCAGCGTGGCTTTGCTTGGCTCGGAAGATATAGTGATAGAACATACTTCCGGCTCTCCCGGCACTCACTCAGTTTGGCTTATGCCGGCCATAGAAAGGATATTTAAGCAGGCGGGATTTTCACTGTCCGATCTGGAGGCCATCGCGGTATCCCTTGGTCCCGGCTCTTTTACCGGACTCAGGGTGGGGATATCCACTGTTCGCGGATTGGCTCAAACCTTACGCCTCCCTGTGGTTGGAATTCCGACTCTGGATGGTTTAGCTTCTCATTCGATTGACACTTCCTACCGGATTTGCCCTATCTTAGATGCCAGAAAGAAACAGGTTTATGCGGCCTTTTATCGATCCCAAAAGGGAGAAATAGTCCGAATAAGTGATTATTTGGCCATTGAGCCTTCTCATTTGGTGGATATGATCCAGGAGCCGGTCTTTTTCCTGGGGGAGGGACTGGAAGTCTATCAGGCCTTCCTGAAAGAAAACTTAGGCGATCTGGCCCATTTTGCTCCACCCACTCATTGGCGGACGCGGGCGCTTAGCATAGCCTCACTCGGTCTGAAAGCCCTGGAAAGAGGTGAGGGCAGAGATTTTCGAGAAATTACGCCGCTTTACATCCGGCCACCGGATATAAGAAACGTAAGCGTTCAGCCCCTAAGGCACAAAGACACAACCTCGATCCTCGATCCTGGATGCTCGATTCTGGATGCTCGATTCTGGATGCTCGATCCTGGATACTGAATCCTTTACCAGCATCGAAGATCGAGCATCGAGCATCGAGCATCGAGCATCGAGCATCCAGCATTTGGATTAGGGATTCTAACTCGAAACTTGAAACAGGAAATAAGGAGGTCTACGGTAGTCCGGTGAGAAATCCATCTAACCACGCGAAACTCGAAAAACAGACCGGCTTAATTTACCATCCCACCTGCCTGAAACACGACATCCCGCATCATCCGGAGAGGCCGGCTCGAATTACGGCCACCATGGAATATCTTAAAGAAAAAGAGATGCTAAATCGCCTATCTCTTATCGAAGCAGAGCCGGTCAGGGATGAAGATCTCCTGCGCACTCATTCGGAGCAACTGGTATCTAAGGTAAGGGAGTTATCGCTTTCAGGGGGTGGATATATTGACGCTGATACGGAAGTAAACTCTTACACATACGAAGCAGCCCGGTTGGCGGCTGGGGGGGCGGTAAAGGCCGCCAAGCTGGTCATGGAAAGGACTATTAACAATGCCTTCTCTTTGCTTCGCCCTCCCGGGCACCACGCCAATCGAGACCGGGCAGCCGGCTTTTGCTACTTCAATAACTTAGCGGTAATGATAAAATATCTTCAGGCCAGGCATGGTTTGGCCCGGATTCTGGTCTTAGATTGGGATGCCCATGCCGGTAATGGAACTGAGGAGATCTTCTGGTCTGATCCAGGGGTTCTGGTGATCTCCCTTCATCAGGATCCTAGATTTTTCTACCCGGGCACAGGGTTTATTGAAGAGCGGGGCGGGGGGGACGGCGAAGGCTATACAGTAAATATTCCCTTGCCGCCAGGAAGCGGTAATGGAGATTATATTTATCTTTTGAAGGAATTTGTTGTTCCTCTGGCCCGAAGATATAAACCGGAATTTATCGCTATTTCTTCCGGAACTGATTCTCATCGAGATGATTACATCTCCGGACTCTCTTTGACGGAAGAAGGCTTTGGCCAAATGAGCCGTCAGATAGTGGAGTTAGCTGAAGCGGTCTGTTCCGGGCGAATGGTGGTCTGTCTCGAAGGTGGTTATAACTTAGCGGCGCTATCTCGTTCAAACTATTTTATCATCTCTGCCCTTTTAGGAGAGCTGCCGGAATACGGTCACGGGGAAGAACCTAAAATCTCTACCAGGCAGCTTCTTAATACTCTTAATAACCAGGCACGATGGATGAATCTCGTCCAGCCTTCTTCGTCTTAGGAGGATGAACTTGGAAGAACCAGAGACACCGGCCACTCGAAACGCCGGGGACCCACGAAATGGGGGCGAAACTCAAAACCAGCCGGAACCGGATACCTCTACTCTGGAAGAGAAGTTGGAAAAACTGGCCGTTCAGGTCAGGAGTTTGCTTAGCCAGGAATATTATGAACTGGTTGAGCTGATTAGAAATCCGGTCCGACTGATGTGGATAAATCTTCTTATCGGCCTGGCCCGGGGGGTAGGAATATTTATTGGTATGACCGTGGTGGGAGCATTACTGCTTGTTCTGTCGGCCAAGATTTTGAGCGGCGTTATTGATCTCCCCTTAATTGGGCGTTTTGTGGCTGATTTGGTAGAAGCCGTCAAGACTCAGATGGCTATGACCCGTAAATAGTATAACCCAGCGTAAGTTTCTCCTACCCTTGAATCCTCAAACCCGGCTGAAACTGAACCCACCCCGGAACTTTCGCCGTAATCGTTCCTTTAGATTTTTCTCAGTGTCTCTGTGTCTTCGTGGTGAGGTGAACGGTTACCTTTCGCCGAGCTGTAATAGGGCGCAAAAAATAGACACCTATCTAAATAAATAGACATCTGTCTAAAAAAATGGATATCACAAACCCTTTATTAACAAGATAGTAAGGAAATAGTCTATTTTTTTAACAGCCTTAGGGCTGAAAAATCCTTGTTTTTCCCTCTTTTTTTTTCACAGTCGGGTTTTTTAGTTCCTTCTTCTCTTGCATAACATTAATTACGAAAATCTATTAGGAATAAGCGGCTGAACTTTTCCAGCCAGGTAGACAACTTGGCATAATAATTGCTACTTAAAAAGAGGGATGAGAGTGGAGAGACCTCTCCATTCTCATCTCTCAACACTAATTTAAAGGAGGTAAATTTACAATGAGGAAATCAGGTAAATTTTATGAAGGGAAAGCATATTTTACTAAATGGAGGAAGGCAACCGCTAACGGTGTGAGGACTAAAAGAAAATCTTTCTGCAGCCAGCTTATCCTGGCCAGCTTTATTCTCTTCATTTCCACTAAAGCCGTAGCCGTTAATTGGTGGGACCCTGGCTATTCCTACCGGAGGCAGATCGAGATCAAGAACGGAGCTGCCTCGCCTCTCGAGCAAGATTACTCAGTGGCTGTCGTCCTTGATACGACTAATGGGAGCAAGTTTCAGCCTGATGGGGATGATCTTAGAGTAGTCTCCTGGAATGGAAGCTCGAATACTGATTTAGACCGGGAGGTAATAAATATAAATACTACGGCCACCGCTGTCTGGTTTAAGACGAGGGCTCCCATTCCCGTTGGAGTTACGGATAATAATTATTACCTTTACTATGGGAACCCAGGCGCCAGTAATCCGCCGGCTAATCTTAACAATGTGTATATCTTCGGCGACGATTTTGAGTCAGGATTGGGACAATGGAGCTACTATAACGGTGAGGTGAGCACCTCCTCAGATGTGGCGGTTAAAGGTAACCAGAGCTTAAAGATAAACAATACCCGGAACGGGATCCATGATCAAATTTATATTAATAAGCCCTTTCCTTTCACCACCCTCAGAGTAAGTTACTATGTTCGTCTACTCCAGGATAAGGGCGCCTCTATGGCCCATAGCTTCCACCAGGGCGATACCCTTCCTGCGCCTGACCAGGCCTACCGTCATTCTTCGACTATAAGCTGGTCGCACTTGGATAACGATGACAAAATGGAATATTACAATGGGAGCTGGCATACCTTTTATAATGATCTTTCCCCCAATCGTTGGTATCAACTGGATGAATATTTTGATTTTAATTCCAGAAAGATGATGATAAATGTAGATGGTGGTAATTTTGAAGTTAACGATAACACGGGACTTATTAGTCAGCCCACGCAGGCGGTTAAATATCTTCGATTCTGGACCTATGATGGTGAGCCAGGCAGGTTCTATATTGATGAGATCAGGCTCCGTAAATATGCTGAGCCGGAGCCACTCGCTTTACTCCAGGCAGAAGAAGGTGGTATTATTAATCAACTCCCTGTGGCCAATGCTGGTGGACCTTATAGTGGTTGGGAAGGCAGTTCGGTTATCTTGAATGGTTCAGCTTCATCTGACCCGGATACAGATGGAGTGATAATTAGCTACGAGTGGGACGTGAATGGAGATGGGGCTTACGATACTATTACCGGGGTAACGCCTGCCTATACCTGGAATGATGACTACGCCGGGACAGTGGGCTTAAGAGTGACCGATAATAAGGGGGGCCAGGCCGTGGCTGAGGCTCCGGTAGTAATAGGGAATGTAGCCCCGGTGGCCCAAGCAGGGGGGCCTTATACCGGGATAATAGCCAGTCCACTTACCCTAAATGGTTCAGCGGCTGATCCTGGAAGTGACACGCTGAGCTATGCCTGGGATCTTGATAATGATGGATTCTATGACGATTCAACTCAGCAGAATCCATCCTATACCTGGAATACTCCCGGAGACAAGACCGTTTGGCTCCAGGTAACCGATGATGATGGCGGGGCAGGGACTGATTCGGCAGCGGTAACTATATCTCTCCCAACAGGGACACCCGTAAGAATAGTCCTTGATTCTCCCCAACCAGCCTATGCTGAGGTGAAGATAAGCATTGAGGTGGGGAATGCCTCTGATACCATCGCTGATCTTTTTGCCCTATCCTTTCGTTTTAACTATCCCCGCGACCGGATAAGTGAAGTTATCTCAGTGGAGACCTCAGGAGAACTCTTGGGAGGTGATATAATTTCTCATATTAATATAGACGAAGGTGTAGGAGAAATAAGGATGAGTCTTTCCCGCAAGAGAGGGCAAGGTGGGGTTAGTGGTTTTGGTAAGGTAGCTCTTTTAAAATTGAGAATCCCTGCTGATGCAGGCGGCCAGATAATTACCTTCAGCCTGGATAGATTATTAGCGGTTGACCCTTCAGACCATCCCTTGGATGTTTATTCTTTGCCGACGTCACTGGTGGTGACAGATTTTGTCGTCTGGCCTGGGGATACCAATAATGATGGCAGAGTGAATGAGATTGATATCTTACCTCTTGGCTCTTACTGGCTGCGTTCAGGTCCGCCCAGGGCATCAGCCTCTTCCACCTGGCAAGCCCAGACAGCCACTCCCTGGTCTCCTGAGATAGGGGCTACTTACGCCGACGCTAATGGAGATGGAGAGGTAAATGAGAAGGAGGTTATCCCTATTGGCCTGAATTGGGAGAAAACCCATAATGGAAGCTCCCCTGCCCCAACCAGGTCAAAGGCTGATCAAATGGCCGCCTATGAGGCGATGTATCTATTTTTAAAGGATGCCCCACCTACTGAGCCTGTCGAACGAATAAGGGCCTTCCTGCTCAGTTTAATTGATCCGGATGGGCGGACTGAAATCCCCCTCAAGACCTCGCTGTCTCAGAATTATCCCAATCCGATAAATCCTGAAACCTGGATACCCTTTGCCCTCTCTGAGAAGAGCCAGGTAGAGATTCAGATCTATAACCTGGCCGGGCAATTGATCAGGACTCTTGAATTGGGCCTTAAGGAGCCGGGGAGCTATCTGACTAAGAATGAGGCGGCCTATTGGGACGGTAAGGATGATGAAGGAAAGGAGGTTTCCAGTGGCATATATCTTTATCAACTCCGGGCCGGGCTGTATGTCTCGACCAGGAAGATGATCATACTCAAGTGATTTCGGATTTCGGATTGCGGATTATTTCGATTGCAGATTTCGGATTGCGGAATGCGGATTGTTCCGATTGCGGATTAAAATTCACCGCAGAGGGCGCTGAGAACGCAGAGGGAAGAAAGAAAAGCTCTGCACTCTCTGCGGTCTCAGCGGTAAAAAATGTCGAGTTGTGCGGTTAGGCTGGAGCCCTGGAAACCGCTAAAGCGGTTATGATTCTATATGTTGTCTTATTCGCATCACCCTGATAAATCAGGGCGCTAATCTCGGTAGAAATGAAGATATGATGAGAATAGCACCCCGATTTATCGGGGTGAAGCAAGAAAAGGAAGAAGAAGAAGAAGAAGAAGAAGAAGAAGATGAGGAGGAGGAGGAGGAGGAGGAGGAGGAGGAGGACGGCCAAAGAAGTAATTAATTCGCAGATGACCGTCGCATCTGTGCTTACGTAAGGCGTCTTCTTAACCTCCGGTAAAAACGAAGATGGAACA
>JBFMHI010000159.1 GCA_040753085.1 bacterium
AACTGTAAAAATAGTGAAGTTAATTGACCAGTGTTTTCTGTGAGAAAACTACAATCCTGTTCCGTCTATTTACTATATCGGATAATATAGACTAAACTTGAGTTTTTTTTTATGGCTGAGTAGTTACATAACCTCATTTAATGCCTCTTGAGTAATTATTGTTTCTTCCATTCGCTTTAAGATAACCTTTTTTAGGGTCTTATATCCAACTTCATCTATCGTTTCTTCTTTATTAAAGATTTTTACATTAGGTAAGACAAAACACATATCAAAATTACGAACAATATGTGGAAAATCATTTGAGTATCTCAACGCAATAGGGAAAGTATATATTATCCGTGAGTTAATCTTTGAAAGAGATATTCCATGTTCAAAGAAGAGATGTCGTGAGGTATTAAGGTCTGTTTTATCGATATCTTCAATAATAATGAGTAAACACTTTTTAGTTTTCCTTTCTATCTCCAAAATAGTAAGTTCTATTTTCTCAATAAGCTCTGAGAGTCTTGGTCCTACTCTTTCTCGCATAATTGTTCTACTTACAGTTTCACTACCAAATTTTCCTTCTATCTTTCCTACAAGAAGATTAAGATTAGTTGAAACACTTGCCTCTTTAGGAATTTCTATAACTATTTCTTTAGTAATCTCATTAGTGAACCAATCAAAGACATCTTCTAAAAGTGAGTCGTCTATTTTTACTTCATTTTCATGTGCTTGTTGTAATAGTTTAACTGCCATAGATAGGATTACATCTACATAATTCAGGTCATAAAGATTAAGACTTTCAGCAATGGAAAATTTAACAATAAAGAATTGCTCTCCAAGTAAGTAAGCGAGTTTACTTAACTCTGTGGATTTACCACTACCACGATGTCCACTGAAGAGTATCTTTACCTTATCTCTCATACTTCGCAGATATGTCTCCATTTCATGCAAAGAACCTCTTGGTCTTTCTACAAAATAATTATCCAATTCTTCTTGTGTAGAAAGTGATTTTTTAGGATTAAATAGATTGAGCACATCAATCAAATTATTAGCTTTTATCATTTACTTTAGCCTCCTTTTCAAAACGCATAAGAAATAGTTCAAGCTGGTCAGTAATAGTTATTCTCCCTTCCCCTATTACTATACTTTTGCACTTTTTGTCATTCCTGCGCAAGCAGGAATCCAGAAGCCTTGATATTACTGGATTCCCGCTTTGGCGGGAATGACGAGAGGTTATTGTAAAGTATTTGTCTTTCAAGTAGTTACAAAAAAGTGCAAAAGTATAGTGCTCTGTAAGTGTGCTTTTTCTAAAATCATTCTCCGTGTCTCAGTGTCTCTGTGGTGAACGATTACCGCAAAACTTAGCCCAATTCGTGCCGAATGGGTTCACCCATTTCGTCAAAATGGAAGCACCCGAAGGCATGATCACCATTATAGTCCAGGACCCTGAGGTCTTCTACCCCTTTTAATTCTTCAGCGATAGCCTCAAACCTGGCCCCGTATCTTTCTCTGGCTTTATCAACCGGGACCTCAAAGGCAATAAACTTATTTATCCCCTTGTGCTTCAGTTTAGTCAAGACCCTCTCATCTTCGAGATCGGGGTAAGTGGTTAAGAAAAGCACCGGACTTGTCCCTGAAAAGACTAAAAACCCTTTCATACTTTACCTCCTCTCTAGGAATTCCCAGACCTCTTTTTGATGATCCAGCAAAAAGTCCCAAAGGAATAAAAAAATTTTGACTTTTTGCCTAACCATCATTTTCGGGTTGCTAACTAAATGGATCGTAACCGTTCACGCCACCAAGACATTTGTGCCTTAGTGACTGAACACTTGCAATGAATATTATAACAGATTTATATTTATGTCAACAAAAATATTTGAGGTTGCTAATAAACTAAAATTAGCCATAAGTAAAAGGATCGGAGACCTAAACTCTTCTCATCGGCTTTGATTGTTCTGTAATCCATCTAATAACTAATCCATTTTTTGTCGATAAATATATTAGATAATTAAAGACAACAAGGATGTGACCCTTAGTCCAGGAGGGACGATAAGCGTAAAGATGAGGGATTAAAATAAGAAAAGGGCGACAAAAGGCTTATCGGCACCCAAAGGGTTCTGGTAAGCTTTTTTATTTATTGCGGGGAAAAGCCTCTCGTTAACTTGATGAAGTCTCTCTAATTTTACCTCGCAGGCAGGGCCGCTGATTCATCATACATAATGTCAATAGTTGCCCGCCAGCATAACTCGTGATGGCCGTTCGTGTTCGCCAAGCTTTTAATTGGCGGGCACGAACCCAGGTCACGATACCGGTCTATTGAGAGCCTATCCCAAAACCTTGGCGCGATGAAAGCCGATAAAGGAGGCAGCTACAACTGCCGATGGATAGAGGGCGCCAGTGGTCGCTCTCTAAGCGGTCGCGGCTCGGATCGGTTTTGGGATAAGCCCTGAATAGTCCTTAGACCGAAGCGTGGAAAGGACTAAAAAAATGATAAAAGGAGTAGTTTCTTTGAACTATCATAGAATTAGCACTAACATTCAATGGACTTCCAGGTCTGTTTCAGGTAGAGAGGAACCCACCGGGCAGGCTCATGCTCACAGAACGCCTTCCTTTAATGAGGATATATCCGCCCGATTTTCTGTTTCAGGGATGTTTGTTGACTTTGAAAAATATCGAAAAATAGCTGAAGAGATAAGAAGAAGGATTATTTCCGCTTTTGAGACATGGAAGGAGCCGGCTCCAGGCCTAGCCTATGACCCCGGCAAACCCAAACCTGCCCCTGATGGATGGGGAGGATCTGTGCCTGCCGCAGAAAAGCCTCCGGAGCTAGAAAAAGAGCCGCCAGTCGAAGAGGTCCCGAAAGCCCAACCAGTGGCTGAACCAAAAGAAGGTGGTCGCACCAAACATGTGGTTTATCTAAACTTCAGGGACGATGCCTTTGATAATCTGGGATTGTCAGAAGAGAAGAAACTTGAGGCCAAAGACCGGGCCATAGAAAAGGTGAAAGAAGAGTACCAAGACTACAATGTCGTAGTAGTGACTGAACCTCCAAAGGAAGGAGAGTTCACTACCATAGTCATTGGTGGGACAAGCCCTAAAGAGGGTGCCCTGGGCCTGGCAGAATACGATCCGGGTAACAAAGACCTGAGCAATATGGGCTATGTTTACACCCAGGAGCTTCCAAAGGGCCATGCGGCCCTTGATTCGGTTGAGGAAGTCGGTGATGCCGTGGGTAACATTATTACCCACGAGTTAGGACATACCCTGGGCCTGGATGACCACCAGGATCCCCGTGACAAAGAGATAATGGACGGGCAAATGAAGATCTCCAGTTTGCCGTGGGATAAATATTTTACTCCAGCCAATCAGGAACTATTGGAAGAGAATGTTGGTTTCGATCAGGTAGCTTGATTTCAGAGGAAACAGGGCTAAACTAACTGAAAAAGAAAGAAGTGACGGGCTGAATGCTTCTAATTACCATAAATCGGCTTAAATGGCCTTAATAAAACTTTAGGGTTGTGCCGATTAAAGTATTAGTTGGTTGAGGGGAAAAGGGTTCAAGGACGAACCGGCAGGTGGGCTACCACGGAGGGCGGTAAGCGTAAAGATTGGGAAATATAGATATTGACTTCAAAAGGCTTATCGCTATCAAGGAATGTCCTTGAGTGATAAGCCTTTTTCTTTTTTAAAAAAGGGAGGGGATCAAAAATGTTAAACGGACTTCAGTTGGAAAAGGAGATTCCTGGATTTTTTCCAGGTCTGGGGATTGGTCAGGATAAAGAAGGGAATCTCCTGGCCGAAAGATTAAAGGGCGATTATTTTGCGACAGAACCTTTCCTTCGTCAAAGTGAGCTGAAAGATGAAGAAGGGAATCTTCTGGCGCAAGAACTTGAATTTGGACTATATAGGTCAGAGTTTCATTTTGATTATCAGAAATATACAAATGCCGCCAAGGGTCTCCAGCAGGCTGAACTGGCGGAAGCCCCTATTCAGGCCCAGGAGGCCGAGGAAAAAGGCCCAGACCGCTTGCCGCCAGTGAGAGATGGCTTTACGATCGAGAAAAGCGATCGTATTGTTGAAGCCGAAGAGGGTCATCGAACTTATGTGGCTGACAATGTAAAACCAGGTGATATTATTACGGTGGAGAACCTGGATACCGGTGAAATCGCCTCTTTTCAGGTAGATAAACAAGGTGGACTGCATATGATGGATGAGCCGGTGACGGAAGGCGAAAATGTAATGACCTACAAGCTTCACGAGGGTGATGTCTTGAATGTTGTCCCTGGCGGCGGCGCCCCGGCAGGAGGGCCGGATGACTTTTATGTGGACAGCTTTGATGAGGGAGATGTGGTGGGTATTGAAAATCTTGATACCGGTGAGAAGACCTTCTTCAGCATGGATGAGAATGGGATTTTTCATCAACTGGTCGGGGAGGAAGTAGATCGGGTTAATCAGCTATTAGAGCAGGGTGAAGATATTATCACTTATAAGGCACGTACTGGTGACCGGATTCACATTCAGGGTGAAGGTGAAAACGATAATACCTTAGTCACGCTTGAAGAGAACGGCTTTACTATTGAGCCTGAAGAAGAGGCTGAAGCCCTGCCTGCTCCGGCAGAGGGAGAAGGAGAGGATGTCTCTGTGGTCAGACCAACCCCAGCCGAAGCAGCCGAGGCAGAAGAAGGAAAGGGATTAGACCTCAGGGGTATGGCTGAGGCGTTGAAACAGCGGGTGGTCGATATTCTACTTGGTCGGGACATCGAAGAAGAAGAGGAAGTCGTTGGACTTAAGGAACTTCAGCCCACTGAAGAAGAAGAGCCGGTTGAAGAAATTACTGGTGAAGAAGTAGAGGATATAGATAATTCCAAAGGGGCCGATGGCCGCACAGTTTTAGAAGTGGCTGATACGATCAACGGCTTCATCAGGGATATGTATGAGCTTTACAAGGGGAAATATGGTGAAGGAAGCGAGCAACTTAATGATTTTGTGGAGATGATGAAGGGCGCGGTGGATGAAGGTATTCGGCAGGCCAGAGATGAACTTCAGGCCATGGGAACACTCGACGATTTTACCGGTAAGCGGATTGATCGGATTCAAGAACTGGTTCAGGAGGGAATCGATGAATTCTTCGAGGAAGAAATAGCCGCCTTTGAAGGGAAAATTGCTGAAGAGAATCTCGTCCTGCCAGAGAGGGAAGAGGAAGAAGAGGCTGAGGCAGTGCCTTTGGAAGAGATAGAGCAGGCTCAACTGGCTGCTCAGTCTGGAGCAAATTACCTGGCTGGAATGGGGTTTGAACCTCCGAGAGATTATACTGCCTTTGACTACAGAGTTTAAGTTAAAGGTATCTACTCAAAATCAAGTTAAAAAAGTAAGCTCATTACAGATTGTAGCGCTATGGGTTAAGTTTCATCTCCTTTTGTACCGACAGCGTCGGCATAAGAGCTTCCCCTCCCTTGATGCTTATCCTTACCCACATCTTCTAAAAACCACGAAGAACACAAAGGGCACGAAGAATTATAAAACAAATATTTTTTTCTTCGTGTCCTTCGTGCTCTTCGTGGTTTATCCTTACTTCTCCCATCCTTTTACCCAATTTGTGGGTAAGGATAAGCCCCTCAAGGGAGAGGGAATTTTGCTTTGTCTCCCAACTAACTGTTTAACTTAGTTTGTAACCGTTCAGGGGGTAATGAAAGTTGAGGGGAAATTTTTGTAACTATTCAGCTTTTAAGGCATAAAGACACAAAGATTACCAATAATAGCACACGGATTACACGGATGAGACGGATTGACACGGATAAAAAAATTTATTAGAAAAAATCCGTGAGAATCCGCCAAAATCTGTGTTATCCGTGTGCTATTCTATCATTCTCTTCGTGGCTTTGTGGCTGAACGGTTACGGATCCTTTACCAGCATCGAGGATCGAGCATCGAGCATCGGGGATCCAGCACCGAGGGATGAACGGTTACCTTAGTTTTGAGTAGTTACAGTTTAAGAAAGCATTCGGGTGTCAGCTCTCAGTCATCAGTTTGTAATGACTTAGTCACTAAGAGCCTATCCCCAAACCTCTCCTGTGTGATCAGAAACCAGGTTTCTTGAAGAAACCTGGTTTCTATCGCCCTGGTTTGGGGATAGGCTCTCAGGTGAATAGACTGAAGACTGAAGGCTAGTGCCGTGTCACGTTAGTATTTATGGGTAGAGTCTCTTTAGTAGGGGCGAATAATTATTCGCCCCTACCTCCTCCTTTTGCAAGGACGATTCGCGAATCGCCCTTACTGTAGGGGCACGTGGCAACGTGCCCC
>JBFMHI010000160.1 GCA_040753085.1 bacterium
CCTCCCCTAACCCCTCCCATCAAGGGAGGGGAAGCTTTTATGCCAACGCTGTCGTCGGTACAAAAGGAGATGAAACTTAACCCATAGCACTATAATCTGTAATGAGCTTACTTTTTTAACGATAAAGCTCACCTGCCCGAGCGAAGCGAGGGTCAGGTGCAGCAATTGGTTAGCTGTTGCCTCCAACATCAGAATCTTTGGTTTTATCAAGTATTTCAGTTACTTGCATTTTGAGAACTGGAATATCTTCTTGCGCCGTGAGCCAAACTTTTTCAATGTCAACCCCAAAATAGTGGTGGATGAGCTTGTCGCGCATACTAGCGATGTCTTGCCAAGGAATGTGGGCATGTTGGTTGCGTAGTTCACTTGAAAGTTGCTTTACAGCTTCTCCAATGATTTCAACCTGCCGGATGACACCATCTTGAATGAGATAACGATGATGAAAAACTTCTTCATTTACACCTTGCAGATATTCTTCGATACGGGCGATAGCGTCTAGAATGTGTTGTAAATATACAGTATCATCTCGCTTCATAAATCACCTGTAGCTCGCGTAAGATTCGTTCGCGTAAATATGGACTGATAGCAGCTTTTGTGAGCAAGTCAACTTTTCTGTTAAGCGCATTAGAGAGTTCACGTTCCAATCTCACCATTGTAAGTAGGCTCTTCCTTTTGGCGAACTTGACAAGAAGGTCAATATCACTTTGCTTTGAATCTCCTCCCCTTGCCGCTGAGCCAAACACGCCAACCATGACTACATCATTCTTGCGGCATATCTCGATAAGTTGGTTTGTGTCAAAAGAGTATGTAGCCATAGTGTCCTCCTTGTCCATAAAAAATGCAGTAATTTCTCCTAAAAGTAGAATCTTGGATATTATACCAGCTAACTTGATTTTGAGTAGATACCCTCAGGGTAACTACTCAGCCTTACAAATCAGGTGGATAGGCTGAAGGCTTTTAGGAACAGTCTTCAGCCTTCAGCCTTACTCTGGGAGAATCGGTGTAATCTGGGTTCCCAATGAGGGCTGAGTAGGTACCCCTGAGGGGGTATTAATACATATCTCCCATGCCACCATGAGGCATTGAAGGAGTGGCTTCTTTCTTTTCAGGGATATCAGTCACCAAGCACTCGGTGGTCAGCATTAGACCGGCGATAGAGGCTGCATTCTGAAGAGCCGAACGCGTTACCTTGGCCGGGTCGAGAACTCCGGCGGCGCTTAGATCAGTATACTTCATCGTGGCGACATCAAACCCAAAGTTATCGCTGGCTTCAGCCCTGATCTTTTCAACCACTATCGAGCCTTCCATCCCAGCATTTTCAACTATCTGCCGAATGGGTTCTTCTAAGGCCCGGCGGACGATATTGGCGCCGACCTTTTCGTCGCCCTTAAGATCGAGTCCATCTACTACCTTTTGAGCCCGCAGCAAGACTGTCCCCCCACCGGGAACAATCCCTTCCTCAACCGCGGCCCTGGTGGCATGCAGGGCATCTTCCACCCTGGCTTTTTTCTCCTTCATTTCTGTCTCGGTAGCCGCCCCCACATTCAGGACAGCCACTCCACCAGCTAATTTGGCCAACCTCTCCTGCAGCTTTTCCCGATCATAATCAGAAGTGGTTTCTTCGATTTGGAGTCTGATCTGGGATATCCGGCCTTCGATATCTCTCTTTTGTCCCGCCCCTTCCACAATGGTCGTATTTTCCTTGTCGATATTTACCCTCTTGGCCCGGCCCAGGTCTTCCAGCCTCACGTTTTCCAACTTAAGGCCCAAATCCTCGGTAATGACCCGGCCGCCGGTCAGGACAGCAATATCTTCCATCATCGCCTTGCGTCGATCACCAAACCCTGGGGCCTTGACAGCGGCGCACCTCAGTGTTCCGCGGATCCTGTTAACCACCAGCGTGGCCAGGGCCTCACCCTCTACATCCTCAGCTATAATAATGAAGGACTTGCCCATTTGGACGATCTTTTCCAGAAGAGGAACTAAATCCTTCATTATTGAGATCTTTTTCTCATAGATAAGAATATAGGGATCTTCCAGCACGGTTTCCATCTTTTCCGCGTCGGTAACAAAGTAAGGCGAGATATATCCCTTGTCGAACTGCATCCCCTCGACTACCTCCAGCTCGGTTTGCATGGTCTTTGACTCTTCAACCGTAATAACTCCATCCTTACCTACCTTATCCATAGCATCAGCGATCAAATCACCAATGGCCCGGTCCATATGAGCCGAGATAGTGGCGATATCGGATATTTCCTTTTTCTCGGTCACTTTCCTTGATTTGGCGGCGATTTCAGCACATACGGCCGCTACCGCTTTCTCTATTCCCCTCTTCATACCCATGGGATTGGAGCCGGCCGCAATATTTTTTACTCCCTCCCGAAAGATAGACTGAGCTAAGATGGTAGCTGTCGTCGTTCCATCACCAGCCACATCCGAAGTTTTGGACGCCACTTCTTTAACCAACTGAGCGCCCATATTCTCATAAGGCTCCTCTAATTCTATCTCCTTGGCCACGGTCACCCCATCACAGGTAATGGTGGGGGAACCCCATTTTTTATCCAGGACTACGTTTCGACCTCTTGGCCCCAGGGTGGTTTTAACGGCATTGGATAGAATGTCCACACCACGCAGGACAGCCCTTCTGGCCTCTTCTTCAAAAAGCAATTGCTTAGCCATATCTTAATTTTCACCTCCTATTTTGAGTTATTCCACGATTCCCAGGATGTCATCCTGGTGCATAATGAGATACTCTTCACCTTCCACCTTGATCTCGGTTCCAGAATACTTCCCAAAGAGAACTCGGTCATTTGCCTTGACCTCCATAGGGATCTTCTCACCCTTATCATTTACCCTCCCCGGGCCAACGGCGATGACTCTCCCTTCCTGGGGTTTCTCCTTAGCCGTGTCCGGGATGATAAGCCCGCCTTTGGTTTTTTCTTCTTCCTCGATCCGCTGGACAATAACCCGATCACCTAAAGGTTTGATCTTCATAACGCTACTTTCCTCCTTTCTTTATAAGTAAATGTTCAGCCACAAAGACACTAAGACACAAAAATAGAGCAGTAGAGCAGCAGAGCAGTAGTTAAAGACTTTTCTGAAAGTTCCAGAACGGCTGCTCTATGGCTCTACTGCTCTCTAAGACACATACTTTTTTTCCCTTCGTGTCTTCGTGCCTTGGTGGCTGAACGGTTGCCTTTATAAAATCAAAAGACCGAACCCAGAAGCCGGCTCTTTTTGGGGCGCTGGGCCCTGTCTTCCAATTTTTCACCTCGACCAATTTCCAGAATCTCTCTGACTGTTCTCCGAAGGTAATTGATGTCAATAGGCTTTCGCATAAAAGAAGAAGCGCCTTCTTCTATGGCGGCGGTTATCACCGATTCTGTCGGCGTCCCACTGGTCATAATGACCGGTAATTGGGGACGGACAACCTTTATCCCTCGCAACGTTTGGAGTCCACCCTGCCCCGGCATATTAACGTCCAAGATGACTATATCAATCAGATCTCTTTTGACTATGGTCACCGCAATGTATCCATCAGCAATCGTCAAAGTCTCATAGCCATTTATGGACATTGCCTCATTTAAAGAATCCCGAGTGGCTTGATCATCATCAACAATCAAGATAGATCCCATCATCGTTCTGTACCTGCCTTATTTTTATCTAATAGCAAGTTTTATGCCAACTGAATATTTTTTTATCTTTTGGTTTAAGGTAAGTATTTATCAGATGTTCAGTCGGCGAGAAAATAAAAGGAGGAGAGAAAGAAGTCCGCTACATGCCATTTTGACGTAGCTATTGCAGGCCAAAATGGCATAGGGCGGCCTCCAACCGCAACCAAATAAGCCTCGAGCCTCGAGCACCCTATGTCATTTGAATGTTGGATAGAGTCTCTTGAGTTTGATTCGAGCTTTCTCGGTGGTGAATGGCCAGTTTACTGATTTATAGTGGTTATTACTCGATGTTCAAGTTTTTTTGTAACCGTTCAGTCGTTCTTTTTGCCGGAGTGGAAGAGAAGGTAGAGAGATAAGCATTCGATGGAGTGCTTATGGGAAACTGAAGGTGGAATTTCGTCAGCTTTGCTGGGCCCATTTAAAGAGAAACTTAACCGTTCAGGTATATTTTTGACAGGATGAACAGGATTGACGGGATTGAAGTTATCTTGTTTATCATGATTATAGGGACGATGAATATTCCGGTATATTACCTTTCACTTTACTTTAACCTTATTTTCTCTTTAATTAGGCCACCAACGTTTCATCCGTGTCCATCCGTGGCTGAATAGTTACTATGGTGTTCAGATCCCCGTCGTTAAGGTATGGCGGAGAGGGTGGGATTCGAACCCACGTGAGACTTTTTAAGCCCCAAACCGCTTTCGAGGCGGTCCCGTTATGGCCACTTCGGTACCTCTCCCGGATTAGAAGGCGGAGGTCAGAAATCCACATTCCGCATTCTGCATGCTAAGAAGGCTTTTCAGTTCCCCAATGACTTTCTTTTCGGCCTCGAAAAGAGAGGCATTCAAGGTGCAGCCTGCGGCATAAGGATGACCGCCTCCCCCAAAAAGGACCGCTGTTTGGTTTACTTTGATCCCGTTTTTCGACCTCAAATTGACCCTGATCAGTTTATCATCCGTTTCTCTAAAAAGGACAGATACCATAACCGATTTGATAGATCGAATTATATCAATAATCTTCTCACCTTCAATCTCCTCTGGGGGAATGCCGCGGTTTTTAAGCATTTGAGAGGTAATGCTTATCCAGGCGATTTTACCCTCTTGCTCTATCTTCAAAATAGAGATACAGTCGCCTATAAGTTGAACCAATGGAAGGGGATTAGTCTCATAAATCAAAGTAGCAATCTCCGACACATTCAGACCTTTCTCTATCAACCCGGCTATGATTCGGTGGAGCCGGGGAGTAGTGTTGCTATGTCTAAAACCGCCCGTATCAGTAAGAATGGACACGTAAAGATTCAGGGCTAAGACGTAATCGAGTTCAATGCCCAGTTCTTGGATCAAATCATATATTACCTCCCCTACGGCTGAATAAGAGGGATCAATAAAATTTATATCTCCCAGGCCGGATTTAGACGGATCGTATGTCGGATGGTGGTCAATGACAATAGTAGTTTTTGCCCTGTTAAGCAATGATTCGACTTTTCCTAACCTCTTGCCTCCCTGACAATCCAGAATCAGGGCCGCATCAAAAAATTGAGAAATATTAGACGGTGGAGAAATAATGGCCCTGCTTCCAGGTAAAAAGGCGTAGGCCGGAGGAACCGGATCGCTGTTAATAATAATCACGTCTTTCCCCATTTGCGTTAGACAGTGAGCCAGGGCAAGTTGACTGCCAATGGAATCACCGTCCGGGTGAACATGGGCCGTGATCAAGAAACTCTCATTTTCTTTTAATGCTTCTACTATAACAGATATATCTTTCATTTACATACCGTTACCCTTTCTTTAGTCTGGCCTTATTCCTCGTTTCGGCCATTTATTGAATCGTTAATCTCGAATTGCGAATCGCGAATCTATTTTTTAATTCGCAATCCGCAATCCGCGATTCGCGATTAAGTTATGACTGGCCCAAACGATGAACAAGGCCTGATTACTGATTACCTGCTTCTCCTGTCTCCTTAAGAGACTCGATCACTTGAGATATATGAGCGCTATATTCTATGGAGGGATCGAACTTAAAAACTACTTTAGGGATATACTTCAGTCTTATCCTCCGCCCCACTTCGCTTCGGACAAAAGGAGCCGCCTGGATCAATATCTTCATACTTTCTTCCACCTCTGACTCTTCACCTAAAATACTGACATAAACCCTGGCCTCATGAAGATCAGGGGAAACAATCGCCCTGGTTACGGTAACAAAACCCAGGCGAGGGTCTTTAAGCCGGTGGAGGATTATATCACTAACCTCTTCTTTGATTAATTCATTTACCCGGTCCATTCGGTCATAAGAATAGTGTCTCATTGGGGCTACCTCATCTTCTTTCTGGGTTCTGGGCTCTGACTTCAGTATCTACTCAAAATCAAGTTAAAAAAGTAAGCTCATTACAGATTATAGTGCTATGGGTTAAGTTTCATCTCCTTTTGTACCGACAGCGTCGGCATAAGAACTTCCCCTCCCTTGATGGGAGGGGTTAGGGGAGGGTGAAATAAACAAGAGTAATAATATTGCCCGCCAATTTCACCCTCACCCTATCCCTCTCCCATCAAGGGAGAGGGAATTTTGCTTTGTCTCCC
>JBFMHI010000161.1 GCA_040753085.1 bacterium
TGCTTCTGGAAAATTCTCAAATCCACCTTCAAGATAAAGTCTATGCAATTACAGGGTAATGGACTCTATGCCTCCTTACTAATCAAGGTAATAGCCTATTTGCTAGCAATGCGGTTGAAAGCTCAAAGAGCTTTTTCGAAATTGACTATTACGCAAATTATGAGAAAGATCAGGCGGGAATATGACTTAGAAGTACTTATGATAGAGCATTTTCATCTATCAATTCTCTTAACTTGAAAAATATTAGTCAAATACGCTAATTTCAGAATTATCAGAGTTAAAGCACCTCCCACTTCAACTACGGCCATCAATGCCCTGGAGGCTATCACCGCCATGACCACAGCCTCCGGAGCGGCTATCGATTTAAGCACAACCACGCTTACGCCTTCTCGAACGCCTATTCCGGCCGGAGCAAAGAGGGCCAAAAAACCGATGGTCGTCGATAAAGCTGCCCCAAATACACAGAGGGGATACCCGACTAAAGGAAGAGGCACGAAAGCAGCCAGGCTAAAATAGAAGGCTGTCCCACCAATTACGAAGTTGATCAGCACGAAAATCGTAATCTTGAAGTAAAATCGCCGGTCTAATTCTTCCAGAAATGGTTGGTCGATAGACGGGCTTTCTTTTCGATATCTTCTGATCCATTTCCAGATAAAGATAATTATCCACCGCAAAATCTTCGGATGAAGTGCGAGGATTAAGATGACAGGTAAGAGGATAATCGAATAGCTTAGAGAAGGAAGAAGTATAGGAAGAAGCGGGAGTCCGCATAACAGACCAATCAATATGATCATCAAGTTGACTAAAAGAAAGCTAAAGGCAATAGTTCGCGTGGGGATGTCCATCTCCCGTGAGAAGAGGTAAAAATTTCCAAAAGTTAAGACCTTGCCTGGAAGATACTTGCCCAGGAGAGAAAAGGTAGTTATCTTAATGGCCTGCGGATATGAAATGCGGCTCCCCATATCCCGGAAAAGAGAGTAATAGGTGAAACCGAACCACATAATCCCTATGACCGTAGTTAAAAGGGCCAGCCCGATCATTTCTAACCTGGTTTGGTTAAGCAACTGAAGGAATTTCCCGAGATTGACAACCGTGTAATATCCAGCCCCACTAAATAAGATGATAATATAAGCCCATTTTAGCCAGGGGGTTCCAAAGATGGACAGGAGGGTAAGTTTCAGGTTTCGGGTTTCGGGTTTCGAGTTCATTTATAATAGATGATCTTCCGCTCTGAAATGAATCGTTAATCTCGAATTGCGAATCGCGAATCTATTTTTTAATTCGCAATTCGTGGGATGGTTCACCTTACTGTGAAAGCTTGCGGCTAAAAGTTAACTTCTTGGAGTTAATCCTTTAGGATTTCATTATGAAAGGCTAAAGCCTAAACTCCATAAAAAATGCGAGATTTCACACCAAAATGGGCGATTTGAACCGTCCCGCAATTCGTGAAGTTGGACACTCTTTGCCGCTGTGATGGCGGCCAGGAGAATCGGCACTCTCCCAGCCCAAAAAAGTCAACTGCGGTCGAATGCCGGCGTTTTCTGCAATGTTGAGGCAGTTACGATGGGCGTTATGGCGCCAGAGAATTTTCAGTATCTCAAGTCAATCATGCGAGTGCGAGGAAATTCTCAGGCTTCTTGAACAGAGCCTGCCAGCCGCCACATAAAGTGTCGAAGTCCACAATTCGCAATTCGCGATTCGCGATTGCCGTGACCGTGAGGTTTTGGGATAGGCGCTAATTCCTATTCCCCTGGCTACTTTTCAGGTCTATTATCCGTTTCTCCTTAGGATCAAACCTTTTGATTGGTCTGGCCGGGACCCCGCCCACTAAGGTGTAAGGTGGGACATCTTTGTTAATCAGGGAAGCGGCCCCAATCACAGCCGATTGGTGGATAGTCACGCCCCCCAGAATAGTAGAGTTGCATCCTATCCATACTCCATCCTCAATGGTAATAGGCTCGGCAATAACGGTAAATTTAGGATCAAAAGGCCGGTGTGTCCCATTCATAATCACGGTCCGGGTGGCAATAGCCACATTGCTGCCTATCTTGACCGGGGCGTAACAGGCTACATAACATTCAGCCTCGATTAAGGACTGGTCGCCTACCTCTAAATTAAAGGGATAAAGAATGTCCACATCAGACCGGATAACGACATTTTTTCCTAATTTAGCCCCAAAAAGTCTAAGTACCGAGGGATAAAGCTTCCCTGGAATAATAGGAAATGCCCGAAAGAAGATCTTGACTGCCTGCCAAAGAAGGCGGGAAAGGACAGATCTTTGGGACTCTATCTTTTTTAAAAAGGTATCATCAAACTGTGATAAATCATGGCTCATCAGACAATAGACAGTAGACAGTTAGACAGTAGTCCCGCCTGTCTACTGTCTACTTTTAAGGGGACGAAGAAATTTTGTCAGGGGCAAGTAGTCTTTGGTCGTGCAATTATACCAGCAGACACACCTTCTACCGGTAGAACTTATCCGCTGTCTGGCCTCCCGCATATCCCTCCAAATATCTTTTAGTGGCCTTTCTCTGACATTACCATATACTTCCTTTAGAGTCTCACAAAGAAAGACATCGCCGTAGGGGTCGATATAGAAATTATGAGAGCCGGCATAGCATATAAAGGTCTGGCCGGCCTCAGCCGGGTGTTCCAAAAAGAGGGGAAATTTTTCCAGATATTCTCTATTTCGCCATTTACTCAGCCTTCCCCTGTAATCAAAATCATTGACTATTTGCGCCCACTGTTCTTTCAAGCGGTCAAAATCAAAATCAAGTAAGTTCTTATCCCACACCCTGGGCAGGTCCACGTCGTTTACCGGTTGAACCAGGAATCTGCCGCCTTTGTCTTTGGTAAACTTCATTAATTTAATCACTTCATTTATGTTATCCCTGGTCATAGTTGTCTGTATTCCAAATTTAGCCTGGCGTTGTGAAAGCAAATCTATGGCCTGCATGGCCCTTTGGAAGGAACCAGGCATTCCCCGCTGCTTATCGTGGACCGCCGGGTCAAGGCTGTCTAAAGAAATAATCACGGCCTCAAAGGAATCTATTATCCGTTGAATATTCTTTAGGGTAATCAGGGAACCGTTAGAAACAAATTGACATCTTATCCCTTTACTGGTGATATATTTGCCAATATCAAAGAAGTCTTTTCTCAGCAGAGGTTCCCCTCCCGTGATGCTAAAAACCCTTAAACCCAGGTCAGCCAATTCATCCGCTAATTTCTTTACCTCTTGGGTAGTCAACTCAGGCTCTTTTCGCTCCAGGGCCATTTGTGGCCGTTCACAGTATTTACATTTACTGTTACAACGATAAGTTGCCCCCCAGATTAAGGTCCACGGCTTTGGCGTGATCCTGTAGTTACTCAGATAGGAGGCGGTAAACTCCAGAAACCTGACCACCGATGAAGCTGATTTAAGATATCGGTTCATAAGATCATCCTCGTATCTTTTCAATATTTCGGGGTAACTACTCAGCCCTTATTGGGAACACAGATTACACCGATTACTTAGATGGTCCAGATTATTTTTAGCTATGGGTAACTACTGGAGTTACCTCTTCTTGGCCACTATCAGCATCCCGCACCCTTCCTCTCCCAGATAGATAGAATCGCGGATGAGTCGGCAAAATCTGTCCCGGGATAATCGCCAGAGATACTTTTTTAGACTAAATTCTATTAGCTTAAAAAGAGCACTATTAAAGAGCCGGTACATCACCACGGTCTGGTAGGGAAGGTATCTTCGGCACTCGATCATCTCCAGGTTATTTTCTTCAAGCATCCGCGGCCACTTTTCAGCCGGGTAGAGAGAGGTATGGTATATCCTTTCATTAATCCTGGCCGCTTCTTTAGGACCAAAGAAATGTTCCAGATAGCGAGTGAAGTCATCGGTATAGGTGGTAAAAACAAATACTCCCCCTGGCGCCAGGACCCTGGAGGCCTCCTTCAAGAGCGCCTCAGTATCCGGGATATGTTCTACCACGGAATTAGCCAGGATAGCGCCAAAATGAGCGTTATTAAAAGGAATATGTTTGGTAGCATCGGCCTGTTTCAGCTCTTGATACACCCCTAAAGGCCTTACCTTCTCCAGGACCTGGCCATCCAGGTCAATGCCGGCCTCGATATGGGGTAAAAGCAGGGCTGAAAACAGACCGTCTCCACACCCCAAATCCAGGAGCGGCCTGGCCAAGAGGTCTTTCACTCCCCACAGCATACTTAGCTCCATCGAACGCATCAGACTTCGCGTGAAGGATCCCAGATGGATGACCCTGAGACGGTCCTGCTCAATCATCTCGTCGAGCTTATCCATTGTTCCCTGCCAGACTTTAGCCTGAGGCTCCCCCATAAGTTTGGCCGCGCCGTAGGCAATCCTATCAATAGTTCCTATGGTAAAACCAAGCAGCCTTCCTAATAGCATTAACTCTTGTCCCCTATTTTTTCAAGGCCTTACGCGCCAGGTATCTACCAATAAAAGCCTTGCCCTGATCCCAATTGGCCATAAAATCATCCCAGCTCCTGATCTTGAAAATTCTTTTGAGGAGATTTAAAGGAGTAAGGTAATATCCAGTATACATCTGGTGAATAGCCTGCTGAAGCTCCTCAGCCGTTAAGTCTTCACAAAATGATGCCCCGGAGTTGGCATCAAAATCCCGCCAGTCATGAGGTTGATCCTTAATCATTTCATAATAACGACTTCCCGGATAAGGGGTGGCAATGGAGACCTGAAAGGCCTCCGGTTTAAGCTCCTTGATGTAGGCAGCCGTCTCAGCTATGGTCTCCTTTGTTTCGCCCGGCACTCCCACGACAAAGGTCGTATGGGCGGTTATTCCGGCTCCCTGACACCATTTAACGGCGTTCATACCTTGTTCGCGAGTGGCCCTCTTGCCAATGGATTCATCCAGCATCTTCTGAGACCCGGACTCTATGCCAAAGACCACCAGCCGGCAGCCGCACCTCTTCATCATCCGGAACATCTCCGGGGAGGTCTTATCCGGTCTCATCTGACAAAGCCAGTGGATATTGAGCTTCCTGTCTATAAATGCCTGGCATATCTCCATCACCCGATCAATAGTTACATTAAGGGTGTCATCATAAAGGAATATCTCTCTGGCCCCGTATCTTTCCTTGAGGTGCTCAATTTCATCACATATCTTGGATACCTTTCTAAGTCGAACCTTGTGCCGAAACATAGGGCCGATCCAGAGACAGAAAACACAATTAAAAGGACAACCCCGGCTGCCAAAGAGCTGGAAATACGGGGGGTGCCGGCATAATTCTTCCCGGTAGTTACGCTGATCGATCAGGTCCCGGTCAGGGAAAGGAAGGGTATCAAGGTCTTTAATCAAGGGACGGTCCGGATTTATTACCACCCGGCCATCTTCTTTGTAAGTAATGCCCAAGACCTTCCTGAAGTCACCTTTATCTCTAAGGATAGTAGCGATTTCTTTTATCCCCATTTCCATTTCTCCCCTGACAATGAAATCAACATAGGGGTTCTGGATCAAATCCTGGTGGAAATAAGTAGCGTGGCAATCAACTAGCACCGTGGGGGCGCCGACCGTCTCTTTCACTCTTTTCGTAATCTCCAGATCGATCTCAATCGAGGGGGTAGAGGTCTGGATGACAACCAGATCAGGGGCTATGTCTTTAATCCGTCTCATCGTTTCTTCCATAGTAATTTGCTCTACCATGGCATCGATAAAGGAAGCCGCGAATCCTTCTTGTTTTAAAACAGCCGCTGAATACGCCAACCAAAAAGGATAAACCTGGATGACCGTATCCTTAAAGTACTTCCTCATCTTTCTCCCTGGCCATCGGTCAACTCTGACCAGATAGGTATTTTTTTCTTTAGGGTCATCCGGCCCAATTAAGAACAAAACTTTCATCGAAGCCTCCTATTCCAATCTCTCGATTAACTACCTTGGCGATGTTCATCGTTTCAGCCATTTACAAATAGCCCCTCCGGCCACCGGGTGTCTGGTAGCCTGGTGTTCCGCCTACCAGACTACCAGACATCAGATTACCACATGCCTGCAAAAAATAGCGGTAACCGTTCAGGGGGTAATGAAAGTTGAGGGGGAATTTTTGTAACTATTCAGCTCTTAAGGCACAAAGATTACCAATAATAGCACACGGATTACACGGATGAGACGGATTGACACGGATAAAAATTTATTAGAAAAAATCCGTGAGAATCCGCCAAAATCTGTGTCATCCGTGTGCTATTC
>JBFMHI010000162.1 GCA_040753085.1 bacterium
CGGGTGCGTCCCGCGCGCGGCCGAACATGCGGGCGCCGCCCGCCGCGCCGTTCAGCCGACCGCGAAGCAGTCGGCTGAACTTGATTTTGAGTAGATACTAAAAAGGCGACTCAAAACCGTAGGATTCAAGGATTCGAGGGGTCAAGGGTTCAAGGAAAGTCACTCGAATCCTTGAGCCCTATGACGAATAAATGAACGCGAAACCCGATGACCTGCTAGCGGGTGCCCCAAACCCGAAACGTAGTATAGCTGTTTACCCTGGTAGTTTTGATCCTCTGACTTATGGCCATTTAGATATCATTGAACGGGCGCTGGCTATCTTTTCACCTTTGATCGTGGCGGTAGTTGACAATCCTAACAAGCGGCCTTTTTTCTCTGTTTCAGAAAGGGTGGCTATGTTGGAAGAAATAGGGGGCAATTATCCCGGACAGGTGGTCATTAAAGAATTTAGCGGGTTACTGGTCGATTTTCTGAGGAGAGAGCAGGCCGCCTTTATTATTCGTGGACTGAGGGCAGTTTCGGATTTTGAACATGAATTTATGATGGCCATTATGAACCGTAAGTTGGCGCCGGAGATAGATACTATCTTTTTGATGACCAACGAAGAACATTTTTATCTCTCTTCCAGCAGCGTCAAAGAGGTGGCCAAGTTGGGCGGAGATTTAAAAGGATTGGTACCTCCGGTGGTGGAACAGAAGTTGAAAGAAAAATACGGGAAGGGAGGAACGGAATAATTGAACGAGATCGGTTTTGCCCTGTGTTTCCACTCCCACCAACCTATTGGTAATTTTGAACATGTCTTGGAAGAGGCCTACCGAAGAGCCTACCTACCCTTAATTGAGGTTTTAAAACGACACCCCTCGATCAAGATCAGCCTTCATTATACCGGCATTCTTTTAGATTGGTTCAGGTCGCATTATCCTGAGATAATTGAAGATTTGAAGGGTATGGTGGAAGAAGGCAGGTTGGAATTATTGACGGGTGGCTTTTATGAGCCTATTATGGGTAATATCCCTGACCGTGATAAGATCGGCCAGATCAAGAGTCTGAGTAAGACGGTGGAGGGGCTTTGTGGATATTCTCCCCAAGGGATGTGGGTAGCGGAGAGGGTCTGGGAGCCTTATCTGGCTAAACCCATCGTTGAAGCAGGGGTGAAATATATCATCATTGACGATGCCCATTTTCTCCAGGCCGGTTTTAAGGGAGATGACCTCTTTGGTTACTATATGACTGAGGAAGAGGGAAAGATGTTGGCTGTCTTTCCCGGCAGTAAAGAGCTTCGCTATATCATTCCTTTTGCCGGGAATCCGGCTGAATTGATCGATTTTTTGAGAAACAAAGCCGAGCAAGGCGTAGGACGATTGGCTCTTATGGCTGATGATGGGGAGAAATTTGGTCTCTGGCCCGGGACCTTCGATTGGGTTTTTGGTAAAGGCAGGTGGCTGGATCGTCTCTTTGATTTAGTAGAGCAAAATAGCGATTGGATCAAGACTTACACTCTTAGTTCCTGGATGGCGCAGCAGGGTCCTCTGGGGAGGGCCTATTTGCCCACTGGTTCTTACGCTGAGATGATGGAATGGGCTATGCCGGCTGAGTCTATTTTGCTTTATGAAGACCTTTTAGACCATTTGAAGGCCGAAGGGATCCTGGAGAAATACAGCCCCTTTATCCGGGGTGGATTCTGGCGGAATTTCCTGGTCAAGTATCCGGAAAGTAATCAGATGCACAAAAAGATGCTCTATGTGAGCGACAAGGTCGCCATGCTTCCCGGAAACAAAAAGATAACCAGAGAGGCCCGGGATGAACTCTGGAAGGGACAGTGTAACTGTGCCTATTGGCATGGTGTCTTTGGCGGCCTTTACCTGCCGCATCTTCGGTCGGCCATTTATCAGCATCTCATTACCGCTGAGACCCTGGCGGATAAAGAATTTCATGCCGAATCTACCTGGTTGGATGTAGATATTGCTGATTTAGATAAAGATAGCTACCGTGAAATCCTTATTAATACTGACCAACTGAATCTCTATTTTCATCCCAAAGAAGGCGGATGTCTCTTTGAACTGGACTGGAAGCCCAATCCTTACAATATCCTTGACACCCTTAGTCGCAGAAAGGAGGCTTATCATCAGAAACTTCTCTCTGCCTCGGGATCAGGGGATGATGAAGGGGGGGGAACAAAGAGCATTCACGACCTAGTTCGAGTGAAAGAAAAAGGACTAGAGGATTACCTTAATTATGATTGGTACCGACGTTTGTCCCTGATCGATCACTTCCTGAGGGAAGATACTACCTTAGAGGATTTTGCCGCCTGCAAGTATTGGGAGCAAGGTGACTTTGTGAATCAGCCTTATCTTCATGAGATACAACAGCGTAGAGGGGAGGCGATCTTAACCCTGGCCCGGCATGGCCACGTCTGGGTTGGTCCCGATCATCTTCCCGTGCAGGTGGTTAAACGAATAAAGATGAGAGAGAATTTAGGCGAGCTAAGGATTGACTATGAGGTGACTAACTCTTCGGATCGTTCTTTATCCCTCTGGTTTGGGGTGGAATTTAACTTTGCTATGCTTGGTGGTCACAGTCCGGACAGGTATTATTTTATCCCTGGCCGTTCATTAAGGGGAGACCGGCTGGATTCGAGGGGAGAGACCAGAGATGTTACTGAATTTGGGTTAAGGGATGAGTTCCTACATCTGGAAATTAGATTCCGCCTAAATAAAGAAGCCACCTTGTGGCGATTCCCTATTGAGACGGTGTCACAATCAGAAGGGGGCTTCGAGCGGATTTATCAGTCCTCAGTGCTTTTGCCTAATTTTCGTTTTTCCCTCTCGCCCGGAGAGGTCTGGAAGGTGGAATTAGTCAAGGCACTCAATGACATGCGGATTGCGGACTGAAGCTTTTAAATCCGAAATCCGAAATCCGAAATCCGCAATGCCCTATGATGTCTAACAAGATACTCCTGAAGGATCTCACTCAGTCTATTCAATATCTAAAAGGGGTTGGTCCAAAAAGGGCCAAGATTCCGGAACTGCTCGGCCTCACCACCGTCGGTGATATCCTTCAATATTACCCCAGAATCTACCAGGATCGCCGACATATAAAACCTATTAGTCAGCTTCGAAAAGGGGAGAGGGAAACCATAAAAGGGGTGGTCATAGGGGCGGAGCAAACCGGACGAAGAAATATCCTTAAGATTATGGTCAGTGATGGGACCGGTTATATCAGTCTGGTCTGTTTTGGCCGGCCTCAGATGCGTAAATACCTGCCGACCGGCACCCATATCATCCTCACCGGCCGGGTTAATGTCTTCCGGAGTGAGATTCAAATATCCGATTTTGAATACGAAATCCTCAAAGATAACGAAGATGATCTGATTCATACCAACCGGATTGTCCCCCTTTATCCCCTTGGATTAGGTCTTCCCCAGGGTGCCCAGCGAACCATGCGGTTGATTGCCCGACTTGCCCTTGACCGCTATGTTCAGGACCTGGCCGAACCTCTACCTTCTTCCATCCTCGTCAAATACCGCTTGCCGGACGCTTCTTCAGCCATTAAAGGCATTCATTTCCCGGACAGTGAAGAGGAATATAAGCAAGCCCGGTCTCGACTGGTTTTTGATGAATTCTTTTACCTTCAGTTGGCCCTGGGGATGAGGCGGCAGCGAGAGAGACAAAAAGAGGGGATCGCTTATACCAATCAAGGGAAATTAGCCGAGGTCTTTATTCGTTCTCTCCCTTTTTCTCTGACCAGGGCTCAAGAGCGGGTGATTCAGGAGATACGCCGGGATATGGGTTCACCCACCCCGATGAACCGTCTGCTGCATGGGGATGTGGGATCAGGCAAGACCGTGGTGGCGGCGGTGGCTGCCTTGACGGCGGTGGAAGATGGGTGCCAGGCGGCCGTGCTTGCGCCCACCGAAATACTGGCCGAGCAGCACTACTTCAATCTCAGCCAATATTTTGTAAAAGCCGCCAGCCAGTTCGCTTCTCCAGGGATTTCTCCCTCCCCCCATCTGGCCCTTTTAACCAGCGGTCTTAAAGCCAGGGAAAAAGAAGAGACCCTGGGCCAAGTGAGATCAGGGGAAGTAAATATAATTGTGGGCACCCACGCCCTGATTCAGGAAGGGGTAGAATTTCATCGGCTGGGGCTGGTTATCATTGATGAGCAGCACCGGTTTGGGGTTATGCAGCGGGCAGCCCTGCGTGACAAGGCCCAACTTACCTCAACCGTGGCTCCAGACTGCCTGGTGATGACGGCTACCCCCATACCCCGCACCCTGGCCTTGACTGTTTACGGCGATCTGGATACCTCGGTTCTGGATGAACTTCCGCCCGGGAGAAGGCAGGTTATCACCAAATGCCGGTCAGCCGAAAGCCTACCCAGGATATACGCCTTTATTAGAGATCAGGTCAAGGCCGGTAGGCAGGCCTATATTGTTTATCCTCTCATTGAAGAATCAGAGGAGTTAGACCTCAAGGCCGCCACAGTGGCGTATGAACATTTAACTAAGGAGGTCTTTCCTGATTTGAGAGTCGGCCTGCTTCATGGGCGAATAAGGCCTGATGAAAAGGATGAAATTATGCAGGCTTTTTATGAGCATAGGTTAGACGTCCTTGTGGCCACTTCGGTTATCGAAGTGGGCATAGATGTGCCCAACGCCTCTATCATGATGATCGAGGAGGCCGAGAGGTTCGGTCTGGCCCAACTTCATCAGCTCAGGGGCCGGGTGGGCCGCTCTACCCATCCCTCTTACTGCATCCTGCTAACCAAATCACAGATTGCCGAGGCGGTTAATTCCCCCCATACCATTCCTGATGATGATAGTCTGGCTAAGGCAGTGCAGCGGATCTCTTCTCTGGTTCAGACCAATGATGGTTTTAAGATCGCCGAAGCTGATCTGGCTATCCGAGGGCCAGGCGAGTTCTTCGGGACCAGACAATCAGGTATGCCGGAACTCAAGCTGGCCAACCCTATTCAGGACATAAAACAGCTTCAGGCGGCTCGTGAGGAGGCATTCTCTATCCTCGAAAATGACCCGACCTTCTCTAATCCCGAACACCAGCTCCTCCGCCAGGTCTTTGAGCATAATTTCAAAGACAGACTCGTCTTGAGCGAGATTAGCTAGAGCAAGCGGGGTCTGACCTCACTATTTCTAAGGTAGACTGAAAGGTTTTCTGAAGATTTTAATATCATTGAGTTCCTGTTTGTTCGGCTTGAGTTCGGATAGGAAATCAAAATATTCGTTAAGAGAATTTTGTTGAGCGTAGTTAGTATTAGCGGTTTTTTTAATATTTGAAGATATGAATGCTTTATGGTCCCAAGGAAGGAAAGTAAGATTATCGATCCTGGTTTTTTTTACCTGTGATTTCATCATAGTAGTTCTCCAGGCCATATTTTTTAAAAAGTAGTCTTACGGTATCCCTGTCAAGATTTGTAAGATGGAATACCTCTTTAATATCAGCAAGTTCTTTGTATTTTCTGTTAGGGTCATTTTGAATAGCGAATAACTTCAGAGCAATCAAATGTTCAGGACTAATTACTGGAAGTTCAAAATCTACAAAAATAGGCTTCTTCTTTGTAGATTTAAAGATAATATGGGCAGTTTTGTCATCTATATAAACTAAATCTATTCTTATTGAGCCAAGTGGATGTAAATGGCAGGAAAAACCTTCTGAGAGGCTTAATGTTTTAAAACCAAGCGACTCAAGATATTCAACAATTCTTTTTTGATATTCAATTCTGGTAATGAAATCAATATCAGATGTTGCTCGGGTATATCCATAAGCATAAAGAGCAAATGCTCCAATAATTGCATATTCAAAATTTTCGTGTTCAAAGAATCTCGTTATTATCATAAATTGTTCTTTTATAGTCATTAAATCTATCCCTTCTTGTTAAAGTAAGTATATCATAAAGTTTAAGTTTTGTCAAAAACTTTCGACCTGTATGGTTAGCTTAACCTTACTCACATCTTTTAAAAACCACGAAGCACACGAAGAACACGAAGAATTATAGAACAAATCTTTTGGGTGTGGCTATTTTGTATTACGATACAATTTCTTTTATAGGTAGGAGTTATGATATAAAAGAGCTAAAAAAAAAGCTCCTTTCTGCCGAGTTATGTAATGGAGGATTCAATAGCCCAGCAGAAAGGAGAACTAAATGAGAACGGGAGAAAGATTTGCTTCTACTAAAGAATCGACAAATTTGAC
>JBFMHI010000163.1 GCA_040753085.1 bacterium
ATGTAAAGCTCATACCGGAGCAGCCCGCAGCCGCCATCACCGCTCTCATTCCAGGTCAAGGTCGGTAACTGCACATTGGTGCAATGCTCATCGGCCGGTGAGCTGAGGGTGAAGGTATCCGGGGCAGTGGTATCGATACAAATTTGGCTAGCAGTAGTAGCAGCAGTATTTCCGCCATTATCATAGGCTATCACATACCAAGTGTAGGTAACTCCATCCGACAAATCAGAAGATGGTTGGGACTGGGTATTTGATGAGTCTACAAAGACAGTCTGTGTATTTAACCCATCGCCAATCTTTAAGTCATATCCACATAGACCGGAGCCACCATCGGTTGAATCCTGCCATTTAAAAGTAGGTGAAACTACATTAGTGCAGGTATTATTATCCGGTGATATAAGTCCGAAGGCATTAGGAGAAGCGCTGTCAGAATTATAAATCGAATTCTGAGATCCGGGAGAACTATTGCTACTATTACCCCAATTGCAAAACACATCAGTGCCATCAGGATTTTTTCTTTCTACTGAGAGACCTGCAGTTGAGGGTAAAGAAGGGTAGCCACCATAAGTACTTACTGGATTCCCCGAATTATCCAAAAGAGAAATTAGATCATCTACTGCTAATTGTGATCCTCCTAAGACATTACCATTTTCGATAGTCAATATTATTGTTCCTGCTGCAATACTGTAAGTATCACCTGCACCATAATCGGGGTCTAAAATAACAGCATATCCTCCAGGAGGGATAGATGTAGTATCATTTATACATCCTGTTATACTAAGACCTCGAGCGCCTCCCGTATCAATAGTATCAGAATCATCTCCATCATTAAACGTCCAGTTGACAATATCAATTGTAACTGGCCCGGTATTATATAGCTCAATAAACTCAAGTCTGGTATCATCACTGGTAAGATTCATCACCTCATTAATCACCACACCTGCCCTGACCATCTCAGGACTTAACCCTAAAAATAAAAATATAGCCACTACCAATAATGGATATAAAAAGGCCCCTTCTTTTTTCATACCCCCTCCTGGCTTATCTTTCTCCAAGATTCGATTCTCCCTTTTCGAGTTCATATCTACTTTACCACACGGTTTCAACAACTTTAAGTTCTGTAAGCTGTTTATGTTTTGTAATTAGGGAAGTATTTAGATAGAGTGCAGTAGCTACAATGAGTTTATCATGCATTTCTAAACCAGCTTCAATTGTATCGGCAACTTCAAGAATGTCAATATCTAACGGCGCTATTTCAAAGTTTTCAAGCCGTTCTATCTTTGCCAGTGTTTGTCTGAAGGTCAAGGGAATCCTTCCCTTCTGAGAAATAAACATAATCTCAGCCAGTACTACTGCTGGAATTATTATAATTCCTTGCTCTACAGTTTGTTCAAAAGCGTTCAATGCCTTTGAGCTTAGTTTTGGGTCTTCCGTAAAATACCACACTAAAGAATGGGCATCAGCAGTATAATTCATATTTATTATTTCTCCTTGTATTCCAGTATAATTCATATTTATTATTTCTCCTTGTATTCATAAGGAAAAAGAGACTTTTTTGCTTGAAGCAGTAGATCCTCATCAACCCTGGCACCCTTCCAGATTCCTTTTAATGACCCCCGTTTCTCTTTTTTCCTTAATGAAGATGATGGAGTAAACTCTCTGTTCAATAGATAGACAATCTTATAAAACCAGGGCAGGACTTCATCAGGCATTTCTTGAACTTCTTTCAAAAGCCTATTTCTGTAATTTAGCATAATCTTATCTTCCTCCTTAACAATAAATTCCACCTTTAATTCTTTATTTAAAGCATGGGCTATTTTGAGTAATGTTTTCAAAGAATAACTGCCGTTGCCAGGACACTCTAATTTATAGATTGTTTGCCGAGAAGGATGCGATAACTTACCTAACTCTTGCCGTGTTAGCCCCTCTTCTTCTCTAAGCTTAGCCACTTGAATCGCTACCGAAGCAAAGACCTCTTCCTCCTTTTTCCCAAAGAAAAAATACAGGAATAGGGTGTCTGAAATTAGAGGTAACCGTTCAGCCACTGATTAACACGGATTAGCACGGATAAATAATAGAGGACAGAAGGCGGAGTTGTAGGGACAGAGCTTATCCCTGTCTGTTCCATAGGCGGACAACCACAAGGGTTGTCCCTACAACCTAATCACGGACACGACTCCCGGACACGGTTCACGGAAATCCGTGTTTCATCTGTGTGCATCCGTGGCTGAACGGTTACAAAAAATCTTCCATTATACGTTCGGCTCTTTCTACCTCTCTAACTGGAAGTCTATCTGTCTTTTTCACAAATCCATGAGTAAGCACAATCTTTTTCCCAAAGAAAAAATCAGGAATAGGGTGTCTGAAATCAGAGACCCTCTTATAGAAACAAATAGCGGTCACATTATATCATACCCCCAAACGCAAGTCAAGTTTTCAATATCCCCTCACCGCCATTCTCATTTTACCCGGCCACATTGGCGTTGTCCGCCAGGATGTTTGGCACCGCAGAGCAGACAGAGATCGTTGAGACATAAAAAAACCCTCACCAGGGTTGTCTTTTGGATAAACAAACAAACCCCTCTGAGGGCCTCCATTATCGTAATTAGTATAGCATATAACTTGAGACTCTGTCAAGGCTAAAAGTTAGCATTCAGGCGGCTATAATGAGGACTGCCATAAAATATCTTTTTTACTTGAAAATACCCCTCATCTGTGGTATAATAATCCATACTTGGAAATAGGCGACCAGGAATCAGACAAGGAGGAGGAAAATAATTTGGCTCTCCAAAAATTTAGCTTTGGATTCTCCAGCAAATCCTATCGATTAAATCTGGGCCATCGGTGGTTAAGCATCATCTTACTCAGTCTGATAGGGCTGGGGGCGAGTCCGTGCTTGTCCGATAATCCGGTTAGGCCCGAAGGCTGGCCGGTTAAAACCGGAGGTCCGGTTCGTTCCTCACCGCTCATGGGTGATCTGAATGGGGATGGTGAGAATGAAATTATTGTTGGTTCAGATGACGGTCGAATTTATGTTTTAACCTCAAGGGGAGATAATCTGACCGGTTGGCCGGTGGCCATTGGGGGCAAGATAGCTTCCTCGCCGGCGCTGGGTGACCTGGATGGAGATGGAAGGCTGGAAATTATTATTGGCTCTACTAATGGAAGTATCTATGCCTTAAATAACATGGGGATAAACATCCCTGGCTGGCCGGTAATGACCGGAGATCAGGTTACTTCTTCGCCGGCCCTGGGTGATCTGGATAGGGATGGATTTTTAGAGGTTGTGGTGGGGTCTGATGACGGAAGGCTCTATGCCTTAAAAAACAACGGCGATAATCTCACTGGTTGGCCGGCCAAAATCGGAGATTGGGTGACTTCCTCCCCGGCCCTGGGCGACCTGGATGCAGATGGCTCCTTAGAGGTGGTAGCGGGTTCACATGACCACAGAATTTATGCCTTTAAGGCAGATGGGTCGGTATTGCCAGGTTGGCCGGTAACCACTGGAGGTTGGGTCACCTCTTCGCCTGCCCTGGGGGACATCGACGGCGATGGGAAATTGGATGTCATCGTTGGATCAGAGGATCACAAGGTCTATGCCCTCTCAGCTAAAGGCACAGCCCTGCCTGGCTGGCCCTTTGAGACCGATGATATGATCACCTCCTCACCGGCCTTAGGGGATTTGAATGGAGATGGATCCCTGGAGGTGGTCATCGGTTCAGACGATTACGGGATATATGTCATTGATGGCAAGGGCCACCTTCTGCCTAACTGGCCGGTCAGCACCTCCGGTTATGTTGGTTCTTCGCCTGCCTTAGGTGATCTGGATGAGGACGGCCTCCCCGAGATAATAGTTGGTTCCGATGACTATCGACTTTACGCCTATAAAGCCGATGGCACGCCTCTTCCAGGATGGGATATAATAACTGGTGACTGGATTGACTCTTCCGTCTGCCTTGGAGACCTTGATAGAGATGAAGATATTGAGGTAGTCGTAGGTTCCAGAGACGGATATATCTATTGTTTCGATACCGAGGCAAGATATGATCCGGCCCATCTTGCCTGGCCTAACTTCAGACATGACCAGCAACACAGCGGGCTTTACGGGGAACCGCCAGAAATAACTAAAAAAAATACCCCACCCAGGATAACGCTTCTTAATCCATCCCGAACAGGCGCTGAAGCTGATACTTTCTATGTCTTGATCTGGAATGATGAAGATCCCGATGATGATGCCCTAATAAGCCTCTTTTACGACCAAGATCAGGTCGGATTCGACGGCCAACTAATCCAGGACAGAATAAGCGAAGATAACGAAGAGGATCGTTTCCTCTGGGACACTTCCAGACTCTCAGCGGGGGAGTATTTCCTTTATGCGGCCATCAGTGACCATAAAAACCCACCCTATTCCACTTACAGCGATGGACCGGTAAGAATAGTCCATCCGCCCCAAATAGTGGCTGATGTAACCAATAAACCGCCCAGGATAAGTTTACTTGGTCCAGCCAAAGGGGGACAACCGGTAGATCGCTCTTACACTATTGTCTGGCAGGATAAAGACCCCGATGATGACGCCCGAATTGGACTTTTCTACGATCAGGCTCAAACTGGCTTTAACGGCCGGCCTATCATAACCGGGCTATCCGAGAACGATGAAACAGATAATTACATCTGGGATACTTCTTCTATCCCGGAGGGAGATTACTATATTTATGCTACTATTGAGGACGGTAAACATCCGCCCTATTCGGTCCATGCCGCCGGACCGGTAAGGATAAGTCATCCCCGGGTATCTTCTGCCCTTCCCAAAGGAGAGGTGAAAATCAAGAATGGCTGGCCAGTAACCACGGAAGGGCCTATTTATTCTTCACCTGCTTTGTTTGACCTGGATGGAGATGGTCAGACAGAGGTAATTATCGGCTCTAATGACAAAAAACTTTACGCCTTAAAGGCCGATGGCAGCCGTCTTCCAGGCTGGCCGGTGGAGACGGCCGGCCCTATTTACTCATCACCTGCCCTGGGAGACATCAACAATGATGGAAAGATAGAAATCCTGGTAGGCTCTGATGATTACAAACTCTATGCCTTCAGACCTGATGGCAGCACGGTCCCGGGCTGGCCGGTGGAGACCGGCCGGTGGCTCAGATCATCGCCTACCCTGGGAGATATTGATGGTGACGGCAAGATAGAGATAGTAGTCGGCTCTAATGACTACAAGGTGCATGCCTTTGAGTCAGACGGAAGCGTGGTTCCAAAGTGGCCCATACCTACTGGAAGAGCGATTTATTCTTCATCTGCCTTAGCTGATCTGGATAGGGTCTCTGGCTTGGAGGTTATTATCGGATCTTACGATAATAATATCTATGCCTTCCATGCCGATGGGACCCAAGCCATAGGCTGGCCCATAGAAACCGGGCAGGCTGTTTACGCCTCCCCGTCGGCGGGTGATCTGGATGGTGATGGAAGATTAGAGATAGTAGTCGGTTCCTGTGACAACAATATCTACGCCCTTAAACCCAATGGAGAGACTCTGCCTGGCTGGCCGGTAACTACCGGTGATTGGATCCGTTCTTCAGCCGCCCTGGCCGATCTGGATAATGATGGAAGATTAGAAGTCATTGTTGGTTCCAATGATGATAAGGTTTATGTTCTCAAAGCCACCGGCGAACCCTTCCCTGGCTGGCCAATAGCCCTTAAAGATGATATCCTCTCTTCCCCCACGGTCGGAGACCTGGACGGAGATGGAACCCTTGAAATAGTCGTGGCTTCTAAAGACGGTCGAATATATGCCTTTAGTCCTGACGCCACGCTGCTGCCAGGCTGGCCTATATTTGCCGAAGGCGCCTTTCATTCTACGCCTGCCCTGGGTGATCTGGAGGGGGACGGAACCTTAGAGGTCATTATCGGCGCCCTGGACAGTAAGATTTATTGCCTCGAAGTCGGAGCCAAAGGCGCCAAAGGCCAGGCTCATCCCTTGCCTTGGCCGATGTTTCGAGGCAATCTGAGCCGGCAGGGAATTAGAACTCATTAACCGCAGGTAACCGTTCAGCCACAGATGCACACAGATGAAACACGGAAAATCCGTGAGCCGTGTCCGTGATTCGGGTCTGTCCTTAGGCTGTAGGGACAACCCTTGTGGTTGTCCGTCTACGGAACGGACAT
>JBFMHI010000164.1 GCA_040753085.1 bacterium
TATTATCCATCACATAGAATTTAACCCTTTCAGGGTTGAGCTGTGGTAGATGTTTCGTTTCCGCAGGTTTCACCTGTGGTTATGTAAAATTCAAACCTTTCAGGTTTGAGGAGAATTGCTTGTAATTTCTAACCACTATACTTTTGCATTTTTTTGTAACTACTTGAAGTACAAATATCTTACAATAACCTTTCGTCATTCCTGCGAAAGCGGGAATCCAGTAATATCAAGACTTCTGGATTCCTGCTTGCGCAGGAATGACAAAAAGTGCAAAAGTATAGATTAATAAAACCTGTTTCCTGCCTCGTATTTAATACGGGGTCAGGAATCATTATTAAAGCCCGAAGGGCTGCAGTATGTTAGCCGTAGGTTTGAACCTACGGAATATTAGATTGAAAAATTAATATAGAGCTCAAATTATCAGTCTAAATCTAACCGCACAGGTCGAAAAATTTAGTTGAAATGCCGAGGTAGCTCAGTCGGTAGAGCAGCGGACTGAAAATCCGCGTGTCCGCAGTTCGATTCTGCGCCTCGGCACCACCAGCCCACGTAGCTCAGTTGGTAGAGCACGACATTCGTAATGTTGTGGTCGCAGGTTCGACTCCTGTCGTGGGCTTCAATAATTGTGGTTACAGGCGGTTACCTTCCCAAGGGCTTAGAGCTTTCGGGAAGGTCAGGGTCACTATAAAAATGTTTTCTGTCGGTTATGCAAGACGGATCAAAGTGGCTAGTTCCGGGCTGGTTCTCTTTTGTTTTCTCCTGCTTTTTCGACTTTATAATCTCCAGGTCTTACAAAAGGAATTCGATCCGGAGGCCTACAAAAAGCAACATACCGCTAATGTGCCGATAAAGCGTCCCCGAGGTAATATATATGACCGTTATGGAGAAGAATTAGCGGTTACTATCGAAGTAAAATCCATCTATGCGGCTAATCCGGGCAAGGTATCTTTCGCTAAGAGACACCAATTAGCGGCTCGGTTAGCCCCCATTCTGGATAAAGGATTGGCCGAAATCGAGAATAAATTGAAAAAAAATACCAATGTCTTGCTTGCCCGGAAGATAAACCCTATTAAGGCAGAATCTATCCGGGATATAAAGTTGTTCCATATTGATGAAAATGACAGAACACCTTATCTTTACTTTGATAGCCAGAATAAAGAATCTTATCTTTACTTTGATAATGAGTACCAAAGGTTTTATCCCAAGAGAAAACTGGCTGCTCACCTGTTAGGGTTTGTTAATGTAGATAACGAGGGCCAGGAAGGGATTGAAGGTTACTTTGATTCTGTTCTGGCCGGCCCTTCCGAATATCTTAACATGCCCAAAGATGCCAGCGGGAAGCCCATTCTTATTGAAGGTAAAGATGCCTTACCTTCCTCACAAGGACACAGTCTTGTTCTTACGATAGATGAGGTAATTCAATATGCCGCCGAAGTAGAACTCACGGCTGCCTGCCAACAGCATAATGCCCCCGGAGGGTCGATAATTGTGATGGACCCTATGACCGGTGAAGTATTGGCTATGGCGATTTATCCCTCTTTTAATCCCAATAGCTACAGCCAGTATGAACAAAGAAGGAATATAGCGATTACCGACCCCTTTGAACCAGGATCAACCTTTAAGGCCATAACGGCTGCTGTGGTTTTAAAAGAAGGGGTGGTGGATGAGAGCGCCAGGGTTTTCTGTCCAGGATATATAGAGATAGGGAGTTGTAGGAATTGTAGAATTGATTGTCATCGTAAGCACGGAGAACTAAATTTCAGGGAGGCCATAGAAGAATCCTGCAATGTAGGGGTGATCACGGCTGCCCTTAGACTAAATCCGGAAGAATTCTACACCACCGCCCGTAATTTTGGTTTTTGCACCCAAACTGGCATTCAGCTTCCGGCTGAAAACAGCGGGAAACTCAACCGCCCTCGAAATTGGTCAAAGACATCGCTCCCTACTCTGGCCATCGGCCAGGGTGAGATATCGGTTACGCCTCTTCAATTAATTACGGCGATTAGTGTCCTGGCTAACGGAGGGAAATTGATGAGGCCCCTCATGGTCAAGAAGGTGATTGATGCTAAGGGAGAATTAATTAAAGAATATTCCCCCGAGGCGGTCCGCCAGGTCATTCCTCCGTCTTTAGCCCTTCAAGTTACTGATATACTTAAAGGTGTAGTAACCCAAGGCACGGGGGAAGAAGCCGCTATTGAAGGATATTCAGTGGCCGGAAAAACAGGCACCGCTCAAAAAGTAGATCCCCAGACAGGAAGATACAGCAAGGATAAAGTTATATCTTCCTTTGTCGGCTACTTACCGGCTGATGATCCCAAAATAGTTATGCTGGTGATAATCGATGAGCCTCAGGATATTCATTGGGGCAGCAAGGTAGCGGCTCCGGTTTTTAAGCGGGTCGTTGAGAGGATACTACCCCACCTACGACTTTTCCCTCCTCAAATTATGATTTCTAATCCCCCACCCCCGATAATTCATCCCAGGCAGCTCAAGATAGAAGAAGATGATACACCTATTATGGCGGATTTAACGGGATTAACTATGCGAGAGGTATGGCGGCTATTTTCACCTTATGAACTGGAGATGGAATTTACCGGCAGCGGGATAGCCTTTCGTCAGTTCCCGCTACCGGATAGTCCCCTCTATCCCGGAACATTGGTCAGCGTCTCCTTTAAGCCGCCGCTTAACTAAAACCATGCTCTTTCAAGTTAAAAGCAAGCTAAGGACATATTTTATTACCGGTCTCTTAACCATCATTCCGGTCATGGTGACGGTTTATGTCATCAATCTGATCATCAAGCTCTTAAACTCTATCCTTTCCCGCCCCTTTACCCGTCTATTAGAATATAACATCCCGGGCATTGAAGTGATAGTCTTTTTAGCCGGAATAGGCATAGCTATCGTGATCATTATTATGGCCGGAATTTTTACGACCAATATCCTGGGCCAAAAACTGATTGCCTTTATTGAAGAACTTTTAGCCAAGGTGCCTTTAATCAGCAGTATCTACAATTCGGTCAAACAACTTCTTGCGGCTGTCTGGCAAAATAAGACCTCCTTCTCCCGGGTGGTTCTGGTGGAATATCCCAAGGAAGGGATATACTCGGTAGGGTTCGTTACCTCTGAGTCTAACCCCCTTTTCACCCAGGTAGTAAGTGAAAAAGAGTTGGTTAGTGTCTATATCCCGACCACCCCTAATCCTACCTCAGGGATGGTGATTATCTTCCCAAAAGATGAGGTCATCCCCCTGAAAATGACGCCGGAAGAAGCCTCAACATTTATTATCTCCGGCGGGATAGTAGGACCGAAAGGTAAAAATCAGAAGCAGGAGAAATAGCCTATGGTAGACATCAAACCCTTGCTATGCCTTGCTTCCAAAGAACTTCAAGAAACCATTCGATCTCTTATGGAGAGAGATGACTGGGATAAGGTAATAGCTGAGCCTCTGGAAACGATAAAAAAAGATAGCCTTCGGCTTTTTGAGCAGGTAGAATTTTCTGCCCTTCATTTTGACGCGGATCAAGTAGCTATGACTTTGCGAGAATTGGGATTTTCGCTGGAGACATTCTTCAAAGGGTCAAGGTATGCTGAGCCGGTTTCCTTTATTAAAGAAGGCACAAGAAAGCTGGCTTATGAAGGGGCAAGACTCAAGTTGGCCCGAAAACTGCTGGAATACCTGCCTGACTTGATGAAAGAGGGGCGATACCGTGATGCCTTCTTAATTCTCTGGTCAGCTCTTTTAGTCACAGAATTGGAAGAAGATGCGGCTGAAATTCCTTTTCTGATCCAAATGTTTGTGGGTGGATGGAAGGATTGGCTAAAGAAGGAAGCCGATCTAAGTGATAGATTTTTGGCTGAAATGGAGTCCAGGGGAAAAGAGGTTCCGGATTACGACTCAGAGGAATTTTTAGGCTGGTTTCACCAGGAAATGAGCGACCCCTTTTTTAGAGAAAAGGCTGAACAATGGCTGCTTTCACAAGCCGGCAAGGGGAGCATGTCAGAAAAAATTATGGAGGAGATGGAAATAGAGTCAGTTAAGCTCCTGGAGCAAGAAGACTTTGGGTTCCTCTATTTTAAACCGGAAGAAATCAGGGTGGAGACAGATGAGGCGATAAGGCGTATTTCCAAGATTCTGGCTGAAGCAGGCCCTGACGTGGAACTTAGAGAAATAAAAGATGTAATGGGTATTATCCTGTCTGATATCGCTGCCAAGCGAGTAAGTAAGGTAGTTACCCCGGAGATAAAACAGAGAATAGAAAGAGGGCTGCGTAATTTTATTGAGACCAAAACCCCGGACCGGAAAACGGTCAGGACAATAAATGATATCTTCAGAGAACTCCAAGACTTACCGGTAAATAAAAATCCCTTTTTGAAGGCCTTGCTTATCGCCGGCTTAGAGGAGCGGACTAAGACATTAGCTAAGGTAGGGGGCTATATCTTCCTTGAGGCCCTCTGGGAGACGAACGATTAGGCAACGCCTCAACCGTGACTCCTCGGCGTCTTTGGCGTCCCTTGCGTCCTTTACGTCCCTTACGTCCTTTGCGTCCCTTACGTCTTTTGTGTCCCTTGCATCTTTTGCGTCCCTTGTGTCCTTTACGTCCCTTGCGTCCCTTACGTTTATGATAGTCGTTGGCCTTATGTCAGGCACCTCGGCCGATGGGATCGATGCCTGCGTAGTCGAAATCACGGAAACGGATAAAGAAGCAGGTTGGCTGGAGGAAGAAAACCCCACCATAAAGCTGCTTGCCTTTGAAACCTATCCCTATCCTATTTCCATCAAAACCCTCGTTCTTGAAGTTTCAGCTCGGGGCAGGGTGGATCAAATCTGTGGGTTGAATTTCCTCTTAGGGAGACTTTTTGGAGAGGCAGCCTTAGCGGTAATAACTAAAGCCGGACTGAAGCCATCCCAGGTGGATTTGATTGGCTCCCACGGCCAGACCATTCATCACCTGCCTTACGCCATCCCAAATCCCTCGACGCTCCAGATTGGAGAACCGGCTGTTATTGCCGAGCTAACCGGGATAACCACCATCGCTGATTTCCGAACCAGGGATATGGCCGCGGGTGGACAGGGCGCCCCTCTTGTCCCCTATGCCGACTACCTTCTATTTTGCCATCCCACTAAAACCAGGGCCGTCCAGAATATCGGCGGGATAGCCAATGTGACCTTTCTCACGGCCGCCGCCGAGGTAGAAGACGTTATCGCCTTTGATACCGGGCCAGGGAATATGGTTATTGATCGGCTGGTCAATTCCTTCACTAAGGGGCAACGTCAATGTGATGAGGATGGCCGAATGGCCGGGGCGGGTCGGGTGGATGAAAGCTGGCTGGACGAGCTGATCAGCCATTGTCCCTACCTCAACCAGGCACCCCCAAAATCAACGGGCCGGGAGGTGTTCGGCGATGATTTTTCCGAAAGATTAATCCAGGAAGGTAAGCAACGCCGGCTTTCTCCCCCTGACATCGTCGCCACCGCCACCGCCCTGACAGCCAGATCGATTGCCGAGGCTTATGCTCGATTCCTTTCACCTAAAAGCCGGATCCAGGAAGTCATCCTGAGTGGCGGCGGGGCCAGGAATACCACGCTTGTCTCGATGCTAAAAGATTATCTTGAGCCAATCTCTATTCTAACCAGCGACGATTTCGGCATCCCAATAGGCGCCAAAGAGGCGGTGGCCTTTGCCATCCTAGCCCATGAAACATCCCTGGGCCGACCAGGCAATATCCCTTCAGCTACCGGCGCCAAAAAGCGGGTGGTGTTGGGCAAGATCGTTCGCTAAGCGTTAGGCCTTTAGTTTTTTCTTGACTTACCTATTTCTATAACCTATAATACCATAAGCCTTTCGGATAAAAGCCTCAAAGAAGACTACTTAGTGGCCTACTCAGGCGACATGGCCTAAACAAAAGATTATTTTATTAGACCTATTTCACAGGTCGAAAAATTATTTAAACTTGCATTCCGCACTTGTAAAACAGGGTTATATGTGGTAAAATAGTAACGCATAGCCAGCAATAAACACAGCAATAAAGAAAGCAGAGGTCCTACCAATGATCAAAGCACTTAATGAAGTA
>JBFMHI010000165.1 GCA_040753085.1 bacterium
GACAGTGTTCGGACACTTCGGACACTTTTGGAGGTAAACCAAACAAAGTTGCCCAATCTTGTCAAAGAAATTTAATAACTTGACAGTTAAAAGTTCTCACGGGTTTTCAAACCTAACCCATTTAGAAGAGGACATTTACCTCTAAAGGCGGCTCGACTTACAAACACCAACAATACCAATGGCTTACGGAGAACTTTTAACTGTCGAGTTGAGAACTTACTACTGTCCAGTTACAATAATTAGATGAATATTTACGAAACAATCAAGCTGGCTATAAGTAATTTTCTCTCCTATCCCTTGCGGTCATCCTTGACTACCCTGGGGGTTATTATTGGGGTGGCCTCGCTTATGTTAGTGCTTTCCATTATCGAGGCCGGCCGGCAGAGGATTATGGGTGAGATCAATGAGATGGGCACTGACCTGGTCTGGATTTATCCTGATTCCAGCAAGACAGACAAGGCCGGTAGACCACTGGCCAAGCTTTCAGCCGAAGACCTGGAGGCTATTAGAAGAGAATGTCCGGCGGTGGTGGCTATATCTCCGGAGATAAGCGCCGCTCTTGAGGCTAACGGTCCTGGCCGACATATGACACTTTCTGTGACAGGAATATTTCCCGGCTACGAGGAGATTAACCGATTGTCTATTTTTAGAGGGAGATTTCTTGGCGAAATAGATGCCTCTCTCTGCCGCCGGGTCTGTGTAGTCGAGGAGGGAGTAGAGACCAGGAAATTGTTCGGAGCGGCTGATCCCCTGAATCAGGATATCCTGTTGGGTGGGGTGGAATTTAAGGTGGTGGGAGTTGTTAAAGAAGAGGAGACCAGGAGAGGAAAAGGGGAAGCGGAGATATATCTGCCTATGACTACCCTGCAGCAGATGGTGGGCAGGCAGGAGTTCAGTGCGGTTACGGCCAGGGTAGGCAGTACAGAAGGAATCAGGCAGATAACTACTGTCCTGGCCAGGAGGCATCAGGGTAGGGATGAATTTGGGGTTAATTCGGCGGCGGAATTGATTAAACGGTCGAATAAGATAGCCCATATTGTTGCCTTAGTAGGTGGAATTATTGCCGGTATTTCGCTTTTAGTGGGCGGCATAGGGATAGCCAATATCATGCTAGTCACAGTGACGGAACGGACCAGGGAAATCGGGATACGCAAGGCCATTGGAGCCAAATCCCGGCTTATCCTGGCCCAGTTTTTGACCGAGGCCGTGCTTTTGAGCCTTCTTGGTGGGCTGACCGGTATGGGGATCGGATTGGCCGGGGCCAGGCTGATTTCGACCATCTTTAAATTGCCCCTGTCAACCCCGATTTGGATTATTGCAGTTGGGGTGTTCTTTTCGGCCATGACCGGGATTATTTCGGGGTTGTATCCGGCCTATCGGGCGGCTAAATTACATCCGATTGAGGCCTTGAGATATGAGTAGGAAACTATTTACCGCAGAGGGCGCTGAGATTAGATTAAGATGATTCAGATGAAGAGGATACAGAAGATTTATCAGATGGGTCCGATCGAGGTAGAGGCCTTAAAGGGGGTGTCTTTGGAGATAGAGCCGGGGGAATTTGTGGCGGTGATGGGGCCTTCCGGATCGGGCAAGAGTACCCTGATGAATCTGATCGGCTGTCTGGATAGGCCGTCAGCGGGATCTTACTTGCTGGCCGGGGCAGAAGTAAGTAGATTTAATGATAATCAGTTGGCTGAGGTTAGACTTAAGCGGATCGGGTTCGTCTTTCAGTCCTTTAACCTACTGCCCAGGCTTTCGGCCTTTAAAAACGTGGAGCTTCCGCTCCTTTATGCCGGGGTCAAAGAAAGGCAGGAGATTGTTTCTGATCTGCTCAGTCAGGTGGGGCTGGAAAAGCGGGGTCACCACCGGCCGTCTGAACTGTCCGGCGGGGAAAGGCAGCGGGTGGCCATTGCCAGGGCCCTGGTGAATAACCCCTCTTTGATTCTGGCTGATGAGCCGACCGGTAACGTGGATTCGACTTCAGCAGCCAGGATAATGGACATCTTCAGGGAGATAAACAAGAGGGGGGTGACCATAGTCATGGTCACTCACAATGTGGAGGTGGCATCTTATGCGGGACGGACTATTCGGCTTAAGGATGGACAATTGCTCACCGTAGAGGACGCTGAGGGCGCAGAGAATAACAGAGGTAAATCTTCTGCGATTTCTGCAGCCTCTGTGGTAAAATTATAAGGGAGCATTTTTATGAGACTGATCCGGATATTGACCTTGATTTTCATTGGGCTAATGACGGCTCAAACAGTTTGCGCTGCCCCCATAGAGCTTAATCTGATAGAGGCCGTTGACCTGGCCTTTGAGAATAACCAGGATTTTCTCTACCAGGATGTTTACGGGCTAAGGACGGCCGAGCTATCTCGCCAGTCTTCTCTGGCTGCCTATAAGAGCCAGAGTAGTTTGAGCCTGGGGGCAAATCAGACAGGGAGCCGGACATTATCTTCTTCTGAAAGCGGAGATAGAAGCCTGCAGGGGGACCTTTCCTGGAATCTGCAGGTTCCCTTTAAGTGGGGAAGCTTTGTTACCTTTACGGCCGGGATGGACCTTAGCCGGCGGGATTCCCTGTCAGGGGATGGAGAATATTCCAGCAGTCCTTACCTGGGGTTAAGCTGGAGTCAACCTCTGTCTCACTCAGGTATTAAGGCCGGGCAGGGCAGCCTGCGGAGGATCGAGACAGGTTACGAGAATGCCCGGCTAAATTTTCAGCGGGCCAGGGAAAATCTGATCTACCAGACTATCAGCTCTTACTTCAGGTTATTTGAGGCCAGGCAGGCCCTGGACCTGGCCGAGAAACAGTTTGATCTGACCAATAATTTATTAAATCTTTCTCAGGTCAGGTTAGAGGCCGGGGAGATCGCCGAGCTGGACCTGATCCAGATCAAGGTCCAGCGGGTTGAGGAAGAGGCTAATCTAATGGCCTTGAAGAGAAGCCTCAGGTCGAACCGGCTGGATTTTTTGGAGATGTTGGGCCTGGAGACAGAGACCCAAATAGAGCTGACTACTTCGCCGGAGGAGGCCATTAAATTTTTAGCTGTTGAAAATCCTTCTTTTGAAGATGCCCTGGCAAAGGCTATGACCCATCGAATCGACCTGAAACAAAGTGACATTAACCTGGAACTGGCTGAGCTTTCTATGCAGGAAACAGTAAGTGCTAATAAAACCAGGCTCAGTCTTAACAGCAAATACCAGAGGAGCGGCTCAAACGAAAAATTTTCCGGCCTGACTGATGATGCCTCTCAGAGCTGGCAGGTAGGGGCCTCGGTTGATTTTAGTCTCTTGGACGGGGGAAGGGATAAGACCGGTATTGAAAACGCCAGGATTAGCCTGGACCAGGCCCGCTACAGCCGGCAGGAACTGGAGCGCTCTATCAGAAAAGAGATCGAAAATATCGTGGAAGCCATTAAAACAGATGAAGCCAGGCTGAATATCCTCAAGGTAAATCTGTCGATAGTCGAAGAGAGCTTCAAGATCAGCCAGATCAAGTATGAAGAGGGAATGATCACTTCCGATGATGTGCTGCGTTCCCAACTGGCCCTGTTCAGAATGAAGGACACCATTGACCGGACCAATATCAGTTTGATTATCAACATGGTGGGTCTGTTTAAGGCTGAAGGGGTATTGGTGGAGGAATATGAGGCCTGGAAAGAAGCGATGAAGGAGGATGAATATGCCCAAAAAGATGAATAAGATTCTGCTGGCGATGGCTGTGCCTGTGGTGGTTGTCTTTGGTCTGTCTGTCCTGAAGAATGGGGCGGCAGAAAAGGGCGAATTGGTCAAGGTAAAGGCGGTAATAGCAGAAAAGGGAGAGATAGCTTCAGTGGTGCTGGCCAGTGGACAGATTAACACCTTAAATTACAGGGAGATAAAGTCTGAGGTAAAGGGAAGGGTGAAGTCTCTAAAAATAGAAGAAGGATCAATGGTCAGGGTCGGGGACATTTTCTGTACTATTGACGAGGTTAATAAAAAGGAAATAGAGACGGCCAGAAAGAACCTGGAATTGGCCTTGATTGATTTTGAAATATCCTTACGAGATTTAGATGCTACCCGGAAAAAATACGAACGGGAGTTGAAATCATCAGCCATAGAGGTAGAGAAGGCCAAAAAAGAGCTATCCCGGTGTCAGAAGCTCTATGAAGCCAGGGCCGTTCCCAAAGGGCAGCTTATTGAGGCAGAAAGTGCGGTAGAAAAGGCAAAGGTAAATGCTGAGATGGCCGGGGACCGGTCTTGGGTTGAAGATGCCGAAATACGACTGAAGAAGAGCCGGATGAGTCTGAATGAAGTTGAGAAGGAATTGATCCGGGTGGCAGCGGGGCAGATAAAGTCTTTAGAACTACCAGAAACCAGGGATGAGGTAGAGGGATTGAGAAGAAGGTTGAATGAGATTTATCCGCAATTAGGTAAGGTGGATATAGTTGCTCCCATAGAGGGAAGGATAATAAAAGTAGGAATCAGGGAGGGACAGGAGATAAACGGGGAGGTTCTTCTCTTTGAGATAGCTGATATGGATAAGGCAGTAGCTGAACTAAAGGTGAATGAGTTTGATCTATCAAGGGTAAAGATGGGACAGGAGGTTAGGATGCAAACTATAGGGTTTACCTCACACCATTATTCAGGACGAATTTTAAAGATCGGGACAAGTGTGGAAAGAGATGGTGAGTGCCCGCAGGTGAAGGCCACTGCTTCTATTAACCCCAAGGGAAAGGAATTAATGTTTGGGGGCAGCATCACGGCCAGAATCGTTACTGAACAGAAGACCAACGTTCTTACTATCCCATTGGAGGCCATCGTCAGAGATGAAACCGGCCAGGATATGGTTTATTTGGTTCAGGATGGACAGGCCGTAGGCAGGAAGATTAAAGTAGGACTCTGGGGGGAAGACTTAGTGGAGGTAGTAGAGGGGTTGACTCCAGGAGAGAAGGTAATTGCGGAGGGAAGTGCCGGGCTTAAAGGTGGAGAGGCCGTCGAGGTCGAGCTGGTAAGTTTGAGTGATATTAGAAACTCTGCAATAGCTCCGAGGTGATTTGGTTTTTTAGAGTGCATAAAAAATAGCGGGTATGCAAAAGTAGTATATTTTAAGAGAGATGTGCCAGGGCGAGTGCCAGAATCTACCCGAGCCTCCCGTGGTTTCAGTAACTTATTATTGACAAACTAATCTTAAAATGTTATACTTAAAATTAGAGTAAAACTTATTTTTGGAGGTAAGATAAGATGGCTATCGTTAGAGTATCATCCAAATCTCAGGTAGTTATACCAAAAGAGATACGGAAGAAGGTTAATATAAAACCCAATATGAAGGTTTTGGTCAAAACAGTAGAAGACCATATAGAGATTATCCCATTGCCAGATGACCCAATTAAGACATTGACCGGGATATTTAAAGATTATCCCGGCTCTTTAGCAAATGAGCTTCTTGAAGAAAGGGAAAAGGACAATAAACAAGATGAAGAATATAGTCTTTGATGCCTATCCTGTTCTCGTCTGGATAAAAGGTGAATCTGGCAGCGAAAAGGTAGTTTCTTTGCTTGAAGAAGCCAGGGATGGCAAGATTAAATCATTTATCTGCCAGATAAACTTAGGTGAAGTATATTACAAGGTTATTCGAGCTAAGGGTATTGAGCAGGCTAAGATCTTTATTGATACATTCAGGCTATTGCCAGTTAAGATAATCACTATTACAGAAGACTTAGTTTGGACAGCCGCAGAGATAAAGGCTAAATTTGCTATCTCTTATGCAGATTGCTTTGCAGTTGCTACTGCTATAAAACAAGACGCAGTTATTCTCACTGGTGACCCTGAGTTTAAAAAGGTAGAGAAGATTGTAGAGATTGAATGGTTATAGTTAATGCTGAAAACTTATGGAGGATACTATAATTATGAATAAAGAAAAGATGGGCTTAGGGTCATTCATAAAAATCAAACGGTTGCGCTGCCGTTCCTTTTCTTCTCGAGATAGGATTATTTTCTCAGTCTTCGGCAGGGAAAGCATCTGGCCGCAAGGCAGTAACTGTTTGAGGCAGGGAACTGGGCCAGGCAAAC
>JBFMHI010000166.1 GCA_040753085.1 bacterium
TAGCAGCAAAAATTGGAGCAAAGGCTCTTATGTAACCAAGTATAGTAGCGGGAAAAAATGTATCCATAGCTTTTTCCTCCTTAGTAAGGTTCTTTACTAAGAAGTTCGGATACTTTTTATCCCAAGATAAGTGTTAATATCTCTAACGGCTATTAAAAAGTGCAAAAGTATAGGATTCAATAAATGGCCGAAATGATGAACATCATCCGAAAAAAATTACTTGACAGAAAATATCTTTGTAGTATAGTAGACAAATAGGTCAGTCATATAGTATTGTCCGGCCACATTGGCGTTGTCCGAGAGAATTATAAAAGCACCCCGAAACAGGGAAACACCGATTATACAGATTACACCGATTGTATACTTTGTAAGTGTTCAGCCACAAAGACACTAAGACACAAAGATTAAAGAATTATTTTTTAATAGCTCAACAGAGCATTAGGCCACAAAAGATGAAAGGAGGAAAGGAATGGGATTGACAAAAGTCACGACAAAACTTACGAGTCTCAATATCCCTCATGGAACATACGAAGAGATCTTTTTAGTAGATACCGGAGCCACGGACTCTATGGTTCCTGCTGACAAATTGGAAGAGATTGGAGTTGTCAAAGAGGGAAGGATGTCCTATGAACTGGCTGATGGAACTGTAAAGGAATATCCTTATGGTCTTGTTCGGATTGAGTTCATGGGTGAAACTACTGCTGGCCGTGTTATTTTCGGAGAACGTGATTCAGAACCTATCTTAGGTGTCACTGCATTAGAATCTGTGGGAATAATGGTTGACCCTACGACTAAAACCTTGAAAAGACTGCCAGCAATCCCACTGAAGTAACAGTTATTGGCTTGTGAAAAAGTATGAAACCTAACAACTTGCTGCAGCCGACCACCAAAGGCGGCAGCTGAGCGAGGAAATTTTTTGATTGACATACAAATTTGTAAGTGTTCAGCCACAAAGACACTAAGACACAAAAATAGAGCAGTAGAGCAGTAGAGCAACAGAGCAGTAGTTAAAGACTTTTCTGAAAGTTCCAGAACTGCTGATCTATTGCTCTAATGTTCTCTACGACACATACTTTTGTGTCTTTGTGCCTTGGTGGCTGAACGGTTACTATACTTTTTTAGTAATCGGTGAAATCTGTGGTTTCTTTTGGTGGCAGCTAGGCGGCGATATGTAGTATTTACCAATCACCATCGAGGAGGGAATATCCAAAAGTGCGTAAGACCTTTCTAATAGCTCTGATTTTTTTGTTGCTTGCTTCCGAGGGGGCATCGGAAGAAATTTTGACGCTGGAAAAATGTGTGGAATTGGCCCTTAAGAATAGTCCGGCTATCCATCAGGCCTGGCTCGAAAAAGAGAAGGCGGTGGTAAAGATAAAGGAGGCCAGGACTGCCTTCTATCCCCAACTTGAACTCTCAGCAAACTACACCCGCTTAGATGAGTCACCATCCATAGAAGGAGGCTCCTTTGGGGGTATTTCATTCGGAGATATCTCCTTCGGTGATGATGATATTTACAGCCTCAAAGGGAGTGCCCAACAACCCATATATACGGGTGGCAAGATTGATACCTCCTACCGGATAGCGAAAATTTCCAAAGAGCTGGCTGATTGGGATTACGAAAAGGTAAAAGCCGATCTTATCCTGAAGGCTAAATCCGCTTATTTTCAGGCACTGAAGGCGGAGAAATTCAAGCTGGTGGCCGGGGAGGCAGTCCGTCAGGTTGAGGCACACCGGGATTTGACTTCTAACCTCCTTGAAGCCGGAATTGTCGCTAAGCTGGACCTCTTGAAAGCTGAGGTAGTTCTGGCTCAGACCAAACAGAACTTGATAAAGGCCGAAGATGGTTTAAAGATGGCCCAAAGTAATCTTAATATCCTTTTAGACCGGCCCATAGAGGAAAAAGTTGCCCTGGAAGAATTAGAGGACTATAAGCCCTTAAATTTAACCCTGGACACCTGCCTTAAGAGAGCCATGGCTGACAGGCCGGAACTTAAGCAGATGGAGATGAATATTGCCCTGGCCAAACTTGGCCTCAAGTTGGCCAGAAGTTCTTATTATCCTAAGGTGGCTTTGATCGGAGATTATGATTACCAGAAGGGATCATCTCAGGCACCGGAAGATTGGGAAGGCTCATGGAGCATTACTCTATCCGGAAGCATTAATCCCTGGGACTTTGGAAAGACCCGCTCTCAGGTAAAGGTGGCTGGATTAGAACTGAGCCGGGTAGAAGATGGCCAAGCCCAACTGGTGGATGGGATTACTTTAGAAGTGCAGCAGGCTTATCTGGCCTCTCATACGGCTTTCTCTTCCATCGAAGTAGCCAAAGAGGCTATTGGTGAAGCTGAGGAAGGTCTTCGGATTACAGAAGAAAAGTATAAGGTAGGTATGGCTACCTCAACTGATGTCCTGGATGCCCAGACAGACTTAATTTCTGCCAGAACCAATTATTATACAGCCCTTTATGATTATTTCATTGCCATGGCTGAGCTTTCTAAGGCTACGGGGGAAAAATTTCCTTATAACCTGGATAGGCAATAGTGCCTTGTTGATATATCCTTTCTTTTGGGGAGTAGGTGCATGTTTTGATGTTTTAATGTAACCGTTCACCTCAGCACGGAGACACAGAGACACTGAGAAAAATCTAAAGGACAAATCTCTTAATTCCATCTTTCAAAACAGGTATTAAGTGCTTTTTTCTAAAATCATTCTCCGTGTCTCTGTGGTAAACGATTACAATTGAAGAATATATTCAGGTTTGCCGATAAATGAAATAGGGAGCAATTAATTTGAAAAATAGCGGAACCGAGCAGACAAAGGGAAAACAAGCAGGAGGAAAGGGGATATGATGAACACACCATTAATTCATTCCGACCCATCCATTATGATGGGAAAACCTGTGATTACGGGGACTCGAATCACCGTTGAACTGATTTTAGAAAAGTTATCTGCGGGAGAAACCATTGAGCAACTCCTGGAAGCCCATCCCCGTTTGACCAAACAGGCCATTTATGCGGCATTCGCATTTGCAGCCCAAGCCCTTCGCAGTGATGTTATTTATCCTGTATGGGAGAAAGCCGCATGAATCTTGTTGCAGACGAAAGTGTGGATAAACCCATTGTGGATCGGTTACGAGACGAGGGATACGATGTGTGGTATATTACCGAAATGTCACCAAGCCTTACTGACGAAAGCGTCCTTCACTGTGCGAATGTCCGTCAAGCCTTGTTGCTGACTGCCGACAAAGATTTTGGAGAAATGGTCTATCGTCAAGGGTTGATCCATGGTGGGGTTGTGTTGCTCAGGTTAACGGGGTTGACGGCCATAACCAAAGCGGACATTATGTCCAAGATGTTTGCTGAGCATGCCTCAGAGTTACTGGAAGCGTTTAGTGTCATAACCCCAAATATGATACGGATTCGTCGGTCATAACTGGCTCATTCGCTAACGAATCGCTGAAGCTGACCCTTTTATGGTTCGCTGGGGTCATGTCTTGGCTCTTGCCGCTGAGGTCACATCTTAGTGAGGGATTTATAAAAGCACTTGAGGGACCGCTTGTTCGTAGTCTTTTACCAGAGAAGACTGGTAGACCAATTTCTCGCTCGCCACTGCACTCCAAATGTCTCCTGCGGAAGAGGTATATTGGACAGAAGCTCGTATAACCATCCTGTCCGCTCATTGCTTATAACCTCTAACCATACAGGTCGAAAAGTTGCCCTGGAAGAATTAACGGCTTTCTCTTCCATCGAAGTAGCCAAAGAGGCTATTGGTGAGGCTGAGGAAGATCTTCGGATTACAGCAGAAAAGTAGTTTTTTGACAAAAATCTCAAGAGACGTTATACTTAAGGCCTGGTGATGGGTAGTCTGGTGTCCAGTAGTCCGGGTGGTAGACACCAGGCCACAAATACCAGGCAGGCGAGGAAAGATTCCGGAATGAAAATCAATAGTCTTACTCGTATCCTGGGTATTATCGGTCACCCCCTTAAACATACCCTTTCACCGGCGATGCACAATGCCGCCTTGGAGGCCCTTCAGCTAAATATGATTTACCTCCCCCTGCCGATCAACCTGGATAATTTTAAGACGGCCGTGAAAGGCATCCTCTCTCTCGATAATTTAGTCGGCCTTAATGTAACCATGCCTTACAAGGAAAGAGTGATCGAGCTTTTGGACGAAGTCTCCCCTGAGGCGACTACCTTAAGGGCCGTTAATACTATTGGTAGAAATAAGGACAAGTGGGTTGGCTACAATACTGATGGAGAAGGTTACATTAACTCCTTAAAGAATCTGGAGATAGATATAGCCGGTCAGAAGGTGGTCATTATTGGCGCCGGTGGGGCCTGCCGGGCAGTGGCTTTCAGCCTAGCCAAAGCCGGCATCGTTTCTCTGGTCCTGGTCAACAGAACTGTAGAGCGGGCCGTAACTTTAGCGGCAGAGATCAAGAAGTTCATTGGAGACATAGACATCACCGCTCTTGGCCTGGAAGATGCCAGAGTGCCTGAATATATAAACCAGGCCCACTTGTTAATTAATGCCACCTCTTTGGGGATGAAACCTGATGACCCCTGGCCTATTGATCCTGGCCTTATTCATTCTGGATTGATCGTCTCTGACCTGATTTATAACCCTAGAGAGACCACTTTGCTCAGAGAAGCCAGGCTCAGGGGGGCAGAGACAGTCGAGGGGATGGGTATGTTCGTCCACCAGGGCGCCCTCGCCTTTGAGTTGTGGACAGGACAAAAGGCCCCGCTTGAAATTATGCGGCAGGTGGTGGAAAAAAAACTGTAACCGTTCACCTCACCACAGAGACACTGAGAAAAATCTAAAGGACAAGTCTCTTAAGGGGGTCTCTGTCGTTCAAAATTTAGACCACACAAATAGAGTTTATGACAAAGGCATTCTTCGTAGGCTGACTCTAATAAACCAGGACCTAAATACCTATGAACTTCTATTACTGACCCAATTATTTGCTCTGTAAGTGCTTTTTCTAAAATCATTCTCCGTGTCTCCGTGTCTCTGTGGTGAACGATTACGAGTTTACAAAATGGAGGTGGTAGGGATGAAAACAATAGAGGTAACAATTTCCGAAGAGATAATAAGTTTAGTAGGTTCGGAAGAAGAGTTCAGAAAAGAGGCAAAGGAAGCATTTATCTTAGACCTTCATGCTTATAGCCTTAACCCGCATCGGTCATCTAAATATCATGGAAAAGATGGTAAAAAATTTGATAATTCCCTCGGCTGTTTATGAAGATATAGTGATTAAAGGGGTTAACAGGATAGGTGCGATTGAATTAAGAGAGGCTAAATGGATTGAGAAAAGAGATGTCTCTGACCGAGAGCTGGTGATGAGATTGAATGTCATCTTAGGACATGGAGAAAGCGAAGCGATTACTCTTGCTAAGGAGATCAAGGCTGATCTGATAATTCTTGACGATGATAAGGCCAGAAAAATTGCTATATCAGAAGGGCTTAAGGTTAGTGGGTTATTGGCCCTCCTTATTCAGGCAAAAGAAACTGGTATTATCAAAAGGATTAGACCACTTATAGAAGAGTTAAAAAATAAGGGATTTTTGGGACGGTTCAAAATAGTCCATTTTCTTGTGAAACCTTGCGACCTGTAGTGAGCTTTTAGCCCCGTAGGGGCGATATATTTATAGCGAGAATGCCAACCCCTACATCTCAAGCCCCGTAGGGGCGATATATGTAAAAACATATCGCTCCTACGGAGCTTTAACATATGGTTGTGCCTGGGGAACTATAAATATTCTGCCCCGCTGGGGCTATTGTCGATAATTTTTAGAGCCTATCCCAAAACCTCTCCAGTGTGACCAGAAGCCGAGTTTCTTCAAGAAACCAGGTTTCTATCGCGGAGGTTTTGGGATAGGCCATTAGTCGCAAGCTTTCACAGCAAGGTGAACCGTCCCGGTATTACCTTTATGACCCTTTTGGCCACCATTAGGTTTGCTGCCTGGTTTTCGAAGACTACTTGTTCGGGGTTTTTTGAGTCCATCACTGGAAGGAGGCTTGCTACTATTTTTGCTGTTTTTGGCC
>JBFMHI010000167.1 GCA_040753085.1 bacterium
ATGTAAAACAGTATCAAACTATTGCCCTCCTGGGAGATACGGGAATTTCTACCGGACCTCACGTTCACTTTGAAATTTGCAAAAATGGCCAGACGGTTGATCCTTCTCGCTATGTGGGTCGATAAATGGGAGACAGTAATCAGTATCATCTTCTGTAGTAAGAGATCACCGGTGAGAAGACCGGCACGTCGCACATCGAATTGCTTTTATCATCTTGGGACACCACGGGAGGGGTGTGCTTAGAATTTAGGCCAATTTTAGCGGCCCAACCGCTTTGATGGTCCGATCCCCTAAAAATTTTCCTCTTTTCCTCAACTTTTCGCTTAACTTCGCTTGACTTACTCATTTTTATATACTATAATCCAAGATCATAAGCCTCAAAGCACTAAGAAACATCTGGGGGGCACTTCTATGACACCTCTTCCGAATTACCCTAAAATCAAAATTCCTATCAGCTAATCCAAGATCACAAGCCTCAAAGCACTAAGAAACATCTGGGGGGCACTTCTATGACACTTCTTCCGGATTACCCTGAAATCAAAATTCCTATCAGCCTATCAGCAATTCCTATCAGCAATTCCTATCAGCTTGTGCCTGAGGGACGGAAGGCTTACATGATGATGCGGCAAAAAGACAAGGAGAAAGGAGAGAAGAAATGCGGAGAGTATCTCTATTTTCCCTAACATGTTTTATGGTAATGTGGTTTCTCCCACATGTATGGGCTGTTGGTTTTGCTCCGGAAGGACAACCTTATCTATTTTCTGATGATTTTAATGACGGTAATGATAAGGAATGGACAAGGTTAAGGGGCAGTTGGTCGGTAGTTGATGGTATATATTACCAGAGTATGACCTCAATAAATGATGCCTGGAGTGTAGCTGGTGATGCTTCCTGGACTGATTATGCTGTCCAGATGAAGGTAAAGCTTGGGCCTTCTGCTCAGCGCAATGGGACGGGGTTTATATTTAGAGCCCTGGATAATAATAATAATATATTGCTGGAGGTCGGTGTCGGTAGTAATGAGATTCGGTTTTGGAAACAGGCCTCTGGTAGATGGTCAAAAATAGGTAGTGCCACTCTACCATCGGGGGTGCAAGCTGGCGTATGGTATATAATGAAGGTTGAGGTTGAAGGGCCGCACATTCGAGGTTATCTTGATGGGGAAAACTATTTAGATGTGACTGATGATAGTTTAGCCAATGGAGAAATAGGTTGTAATGCGGGTGGTGAGGCCTGGTTTGATAATGTGGTGGTGACTTCACTGGGCGGGCCATCGACCGTTACTGTAACTGTAGGGACTGATCTGACAGGTCGTTCCTTCACTGTTGATGGGGATACATACAGTACCACTCAGGTATTTGACTGGGAATCCGGTTCGAGCCACACAATAGGGACAACGAGTCCCCAATCTGGTGGAGCCGGTATCCAGTATGTGTTTGATAGTTGGTCTGATGGAGGAGCAATGAACCATAATGTGGCACCTACTACTAATATGACCTATACCGTAAGTTTCAACACGCAGTATCGGCTTACGACAGCAGTAAATGCGGAAGGGGCGGGATCAGTGAGTCCTAAGAGTGATTCCTGGCATACGGGGGGAGCCACTATTACTGTTGAGGCTATAGCTAATGAAGGCTATAGTTTCTCCTATTGGAGTGGGGATCTCACAGGCTCAACGAATCCGGCCCAACTGCTCATGAATGGTGCCAAATCAGTTACTGCTAACTTTACTGTTGTTGGTGATACCACACCGCCGTTTATATCTGGTGTTCAGGTGAGTAATACAACAGCCAGGGGCGCTACTATCAAGTGGGAGACAGATGAGTCTGCTACCAGTCAACTGGAATACGGGCGGGATACTAATTATGGCACCTTGACCGACTTAGCTTCAGCTCTGGTTACTTTTCACTCGGTAGTTCTATCTGGTTTGACACCTGAATCTACCTACCACTATAGGGTCAGGAGTAAAGATGCTGCCAATAATGAAGCCATTTCAGATGATTATACTTTTACTACCTTACCGGAAGGACAACCTTATCTATTTTCTGATGATTTTAATGACGGTAATGATAAGGAATGGACAAGGTTAAGGGGCAATTGGTCGGTAGTTGATGGTATATATTACCAGAGTATGACCTCAATAAATGATGCCTGGAGTGTAGCTGGTGATGCTTCCTGGACTGATTATACTGTCCAGATGAAGGTAAAGCTTGGGCCTTCTGCTCAGCGCAATGGGACGGGGCTTATATTTAGAGCCCGGGATAATAATAAGATATTGCTGGAGGTCGGTGTCGGTAGTAATGAGATTCGGTTTTGGAAACAGGCCTCTGGTAGATGGTCAAAAATAGGTAGTGCCACTCTACCATCAGGGGTGCAAGCTGGCGTATGGTATATAATGAAGGTTGAGGTTGAAGGGCCGCACATTCGAGGTTATTTCGAGGGGAAAAACTATTTAGAAGTGACTGATAATAGTTTAGCCCAGGGGAAAATAGGTTGTAATGCGGGAGGTGAGGCCTGGTTTGATGATGTGGTGGTGACTCCACTGGGTGGGGCTAACCAATCTCCCGTTGCCAACGCCAGTGGACCATACTCGGCAAATGAAGGTTCTCCTGTTACCCTGGATGCCAGTGCCTCAACTGATGATGGGAGTATCGACCTTTATGAATGGGACACAAATAACGATGCCACCTATGATGTCAGCACCTCAGATAGTATTACCTCCTACATCTGGACAGATGACTACAAGGGCCTTATTGTCCTCAAGGTAACAGATGATGGTGGTCTATCTGACACAGCCACTGCCCCGGTAACCATCAACAATGTTGCCCCGACCGCCAATGCCGGTGGGCCTTACTTAGGTATGGCAGGATCTCCAGTAAGCCTATCCGGCTCAGCCACTGATCCAGGAGATGACACCTTCAGCTATGCCTGGGACCTGAATGAAGATGGTAATTTTGATGACTCCACTGAGCAAAACCCTTCTTATACCTGGAATGAGGAAGGCACTTACGTAGTTAGTCTTCGAGTGAACGATGATGATGGAGGTATAGATATAGCTACGAGCAGAGTGGTTATCTCGCCTCTGGCCCCTCCGGCCGGGATTACCCCGCAGCCAGGTTGGCCGGTAGTTTGCAGCTACGGGAATAAGAATTATACGGCGGTGGATTACTCCCCTCCCCTTATTGTGAAAATGAATGAGAGAGATGAACTTCAGAAGGTTGTGGTCGGTGTTAGCTTTAATTGGGAAGGAACATGTTACGGGATAGAAAGTAATTTTTATCGTCCATATATTTTTCTCTTAGAGGAAGACGGAGGGTATGAAAAAGATTGGTTTGGGGTTAGAAAGGAGATCTCTTATTTAGCAGCAGGGGATATAGATAATGATGGAACGTCGGAAATAGTGGGGAATACGGCTTATAGGTGTAACTATCAGCATAGCTCCTGTGATCACTGTGTTAGATATGATCAGGCTCTAACGGTTAACGACCCGGATACTGCCTTTCTGTTACCGCATCTTTCCGATTGTAACAGCAGTGTTGGTTACTATTTTGATACTCATTCACCTGTTCTGGCCAATATGGATAGTGATAAGGCCATGGAAATGGCGACGGCTACATATACCTGGTCTAGTTCCAGTGGTGATACTTGCAATAATTACCAGATATTTCTCTATGCCGTCAACAAACGGGAAACAGCGCCTGCGGACGAGTGTGAGACTACGGCATCCTATATGCTGCCTGGCAAGTGGCCAGTAAGTATCATTTCCTCTGCTATTAATAGAGGAGATCATAAGCCACCTGTCCTCTCGACAGCAGATATAAACAAGGATGGCCTTGCTGAGATCGTAATCGGGACGGCCACAGGCAAGCTGGCTGTCTATAAGACCAATGGGGATAAGGTCCAAGGATGGCCGGTTGAGGTTAGCGGAAAGATTATGTCCTGGCCGGCCGTAGGTGATGTAAACAGAGATAACTGGCTGGAAATTATCGCTGTAACTGACAGAGGAAATCTCTACGCTTTCAGGCATAATGGAGATCCTCTCTTTGAATTTCCTGGTGCGGTTGGAGAAAACCCGACCTCACCGGCCCTGGGGGATATAGATAGCCAGAACCAGACAACCGAGATAGTCATCACCGCAGGTAATCGCCTTTACGTCTTTGACCATCAAGGCGTTCCCCTTCCTTCTCCCTGGCCCATAGATGTCTCGGATACTGATATTACTTCACCTATCATCGCGGATGTGGATAACGATGGAAGGGGTGAAGTGATTGTGGGCTGTAAGGATGGTAAGATCTATGCCTTTAATGGCGACGGAACCAGCCCGGATGGTTGGCCTATTGAGGTGGGAACTCCCATTTACCTTCCCCCGGCTATTGGAAATATAGATGAAGATGACCATTTAGAGTTGATCGTCTGTTCAAAGAATCAAGAAGTAACTGACACTGAGGTAAAACACCGGATTTACGGCTATGATTTAGGTGGAAGCAGGTATAAGCTGGATGCCCTTCACTGGCCCATGTCCAGACACGATTCCCAAGGAACCAGTCTCTTTGGCGCCCCTACTATCACCCTGACCGGCCCGCCAAAAGTAGGTGGAGATCATGCAGATCAGTCCTATACCATCCGCTGGCAGGATAGCGACCCGGATAATAATGCCACCATCAGCCTCTATTACGATACTGATCAGGAAGGTCTTGATGGAACTTTGATAGCCAGCGGCCTGAGCGAGGATGAGGAGACCGATGCCTATACCGCGAATACCTCTGCGCTAACCCCAGGCCTCTATTATCTCTACGCCAAAATAGAGGATGGGGTAAATCCACCGGTCTATGATTACAGCCTTGGCCACCTCCTTGTTGTTCACGGTAACCACTCTATCACCCTTACCTTACCTCAGAAGGATGTTACGGTAAGCTCCTCTTATACCATCACCTGGCAGGATGAGGAGCCGGATGCCGATACTGCTATCAGCCTCTACTATGACACTGATCCGGAGGGCTATGACGGCGACCTGATTGTCAGTGGCCTGAGCGAGGATGATGAGACCGATGCCTATATCTGGGATGTCTCTTCAGTAGATACCCCTGGTGTCTATTACGTCTATGCCAAACTGGATAACGGCGCAGATTACCCTTACTATGCCTATGCTGAAGGCAGTATTCAGGTAATTGAAGATACCCCGGCCCAATTTGACGAAGAACTAGTCATCACGCTTACCTCTCCGGCCGGCGGGAATAGATTTAACGGGTCATCCATTTATGTCTCCGGCCTGGTGAGCAATATAGAAGCAACAGTAACAGTAAGATCAACCAACAACGGCTCCCTGATAGCAGAATTACCGGCTGAAGTGGATAAAGACGGCCGCTTTAGTGTCTTCGGGGCCTTTCTCTCCAAAGGAAGAAACATCATCACGGCTGAGGCAGTAGATGCCGATGACAATCATGTGGTCGGCAGCGTCTGGGTTATCTATGATCCTGGCCTCTTAGGCTACTACCTCTATAACTACAACGATGAGGGAGACCTGATCAGTGTTTGCAACCCTATGGGGCATGTCAACAGCCGCGAATATAAATATCATCAGTTGATCCGGGTAGTTGATGCCAGAGGTAATGAAGAGCGGATCGAATACGACCGTGCCGGCCGGGTCGTTTATCAAGAGACAAAGTCCTGCGGGTGTGTCGGAGGAAGTGGCTCTGACAGCCGCCGCTTTACCTATCAGCCCAATCAGACCATTTATGTTGACGGCCGGGGGAATAAAACCACCTATGCCTTTAATACCATCGATCAAACAACAGGCGAAAGAAAGACCACCATCACCGATGCCCTCGGTAATATAACCACCAATCACTTTAACCAGGGCCGGCTTGTTTCTACTACCGATGCCAGGAGACATACTACCACTTATGGCTATGATGCAGACGGCAACCGCACCTCGATTACCGATGCCCTGAATAATGTTACCAACTTTACCTATGAGTCTACCTACAACCAAATCGCTACCATCACTGATCCCCTTAGGCACACCACTACCTTTGACTATAA
>JBFMHI010000168.1 GCA_040753085.1 bacterium
CTCTTTCACGACACATTCTTATCATAGTATAACCCCACCTTCCTGTCAACAACTTTTTTGCGAGGGATCCGAGAAAATATGGTCTTCGATTATCCCCACTGCTTTGTTAAATGTCCATTTTTTCCCCTGTTATTCCCGTCCCGCAAGGCAATGCGGGATAAACTCCAGCGGGGATCTTCAAACCAAATTTCTCATACAGACTTCTCCAAATAGCCAATGAAAGGAGGCTATTTTTCGGACATTTTGTTAGGTCTTCCCCCAACTTCATATAGAAGGAGCTTGCCATTGGAAAGGCGAGCCTCCATCTGGTTTAGAGTTCGGCAAAGCTGTATTTGTGCAGCTTGGAATCTAGTACCTTGTCAAGCTTGCTTTAATGGGTTCGTCTTTTGTAAGGGTAACCCTTATGATTGCTTATTTGGGTAATTATTTAACCCTTCGGCATAAAGACAAGCACTAACAGACAAATTCTATCTTGACAAGGCTGTAGGGGCGCGTTGCAACGTGCCCTTACAGTAGGGGCAATTCGCGAATCGTCCTTGCAAAAGGAGGAGGTAGGGGCGAATAATTATTCGCCCCTACTAAAGAGACTCTACCCATAAATACTAACGTGACAAGGCACTAGGGATACAGGTCGCAAGAGTTTGGTTTAAAATGTTCTAAAGGGGCTTGGACCGAGTTGTCTTATGGTTTCGGTCATCTCTTTAGCCACCTGGGCAAACCTCGGCCCCTCTGAGGCCGAGACCCACTCTAATCGGAAACGTTCAGGCTCGATACCAAAGTCCTCAACCATAAGCCGGATGGCCTCGGCCCTGGCCATAGCCTTCAGGTTACCCTCCAGATAATGGCAGTCCCCCGGGTGACATCCACAGATAAGCACCCCATCAGCCCCCTTGGTGAGGGCATCTATTACCAAATTGGGATGCACCATACCAGAGCACATCACTCGAATTATCCTGAGAGTCGGTGGGTACTGGAGCCTGGATACGCCGGCCAGGTCGGCGCCGGCATAGCTGCACCAATTGCAACAGAAGGCCAGGATTAAAGGCTCAAAACCGTCTGTCATTGCTACACCTCTATTGGTAAGTATTCTGTAAACTCTCGACGCTTTAAACCAGATAGGTCAAGGGTTCCACTCCTCGGATCAAGTTTTATATACCACTCCTCCATACAAAGCACCCCAATAATAGCATCTATTGGCCCAAGTTCTGTTTGGCCAAGTTCATCAATTCTATCCATATACCTTCACCCCATATCTCTCTGTCACATATTAAAAAAATCAGTGTTTCATCCGTGTCCATCTGTGGCTGAATAGTTACTAAGTTTTTTCTAAAAACCAGTATCGAAGGAAATCCTTGGAGACAGATAGGACTTTTTCTGCCTTTTTTATGGCATCTTGGGCATCTTCTTCCTCATATTCTTCAGACGGTTGCCATAAACTATCATCTCTTATCCCTGGATATCGGCTAAGACTGACCTCGGGTTCTATCCCCTCTGATATCTCTGCTATCTTTAGGAGCTTTTCTTTCCATGGCTCTGATAGGTCTTCTTTATTAAGGATTTCTATAAGCATCTCACCCACAAAATGTGTCTTCTGAAAAATACCAAAGGTGACAAGGACTGTCTTTATACATTTCTCTATCGCCTGTTGAGAATGATAAACAGATTTATCATAAAAGGCCTCTTCCATCAATTTCTTGGCTATTAGATAATCTCTTTCTCCATCTTTAAACATAGCCATAGCAAAGTCTTTATTGGTTATCTTTGAGAGATAAGTAGCAACTCTGGATTTAACAGGGAATCTCCAGCCATCCCTTATTCTCTTTATTTCCTTTATCTTTATATAATCCTTTGTTTCATTAATCAGTGTAGTTAAGAGATTATTTTTGTCTAATATGATGATTCCATCTTCGGATATATCCAGAAAAAGGGGATTATGGTTTTTAAAGTTTGAAATAACCTCTTGAGAGGTAAACAAAAGGATATCAAATCCTACCGTAGGAAGAGACCCCTTTAGATGAATTATTTCATCTCCCCTTCTATGTCGTTTTGGATTAATTCCATCAGCCACAATGAGGAGATCAAAGTCCGAATAGGGTGTAGCCTTTCCCTTTACCCTTGAGCCAAAGGCAATCGCCCCTATAATACTAAAAGGTAATAGAGCCTTCTCTAAGGCCGCTTTAATCTCGGTAAAAATTTCCATTGACAACGCATCCCCATTTATCTGGTTATGTTACCTGCAATTCGACCCCTTTGGTCCTAATCTCATAAATCAATGGAACCCACGTATCTTCTCTTCAATTCTATCCTTGCCAAAATCCTCTGACACCACAGCGATATCTATGCCACTGTATTCTGTATGTTTACCTGTTGCATAAGAACCATAAAGAATGACCTTATTAGTCCTGATGTTCTCCTTTGCGAGGGCCTCAACGAATCTCTTTATTAATTTTAGAATTGACTGCTCAACCACTTGTAAACCTCTCTTATCTATTTTATCTTCCGGATGGTAAATTCCCTGGTGCATAAGAATCTACAACCAAATTCCTGTTAGTTGTTAGTACTCCTATACTGTTGTTTCCAACGCTGCTTCAACCATAGCTTGTAGCATCTCAAGTTTAAACCCTTTCACATAAATCCCCTTCTTGGGACAGGTGGCCATGCAGACCCCACAGCCCTTGCACTTGGATTCATCCGACTCCACCGTCTTCTTGATCGCCCCATTCTTCATATACTCAATTAGGGTAAGGGCCTTGTAAGGACAGGGATCGATACAATAGGCACAGCCGTCACAGTTCTCATCGACCACAAAGGAGAGGGTGGCCTCAAGGGTGATCTCATCCTTGGAGATGATGGTGGTCGCCCGACCCGCCGCACTACTGGCCTGGGAGATTGACTCGGGAATATCCTTGGGTGAATGGCATAGCCCGGCCATATATATACCCTCGGTGGCAAAGTCCACCGGTCTAAGTTTCATATGGGCCTCTAAGAAGAAGCCATTCTGATCCAAGGGGATCTTAAACATCTGGCCGATCTCCTTATTCTCGGGGTTGGGGATAATAGCGGCACTTAAGACTACCAGGTCGGGATTGATGGTCAGTCTCCTCTGGAGAATAGGATCGAATACCTCCACCTCTAATAGGGAATCTTCGACCCCTCTGTTAATCCTCACCTCTGGTCTTCGGTCTTCATCATACCGGATGAATAACACCCCTTCTTCCCTGGCCTTGGCGTAGTAAATCTCTTTGAATCCATAGCTCCTTATATCCCGATAGAGGATGTAGACATTCGTCTTCGCAGAGATCTCTTTGATCTTTAAGGCATTCTTGAGGGCCTGGTTGCAGCAGAGTCTGGAGCAGTAAGGACGACCTTCTTCTCGGGATCCCACACACTGAATCATCACTACAGATGAGAGGTTTAAAGAGCCTCTATCCGCCGCGAGTCTCTCTTCCAGCTCTCGTTGGGTGATGATCCGAGAATCCTCGCCGTAAAGGTATTCTGTCGGTTTATACTCCGCTGCTCCCGTAGCCACAATAACCACACCATGGTCAATCTGTCTTGTTTCATCTTTAGTCCTAATCTCTAAGCTAAAATTACCGAAGGACCCTTCTACCTTCAGAATGGAGGCATTCACATGTACCTCGATATTCTTAGACCGCTTTACATCATCTATCATCCCTTTAAGCATCTCTCTGGGATTGCTACCATCGAGGAGATAATGGATATGCCTCAGATTACCTCCAAGTTCGGCCTCCTTTTCCACCAGAGACACCTTAAACCCCCCATCTGCCAGATCAAGGGCGGCCCTCATTCCCGAGATCCCTCCACCGATAACCAGGGCATTATGATTTACCTTCAGGATCTTTCCATAGAGTGGTTCTAAGAGGCGTGATTTGGCTACGGCTATTCGGACTAAGTCCTTGGCCTTTCGGGTAGCCTTCTCTGGCTCATTCATATGGACCCAGGAGCATTGATCGCGGATGTTGGCCATCTCAAAGAGATAGGGATTCAGCCCCGCATCCCGGCAGGTCTCCCGGAATAGTGGCTCATGTGTCCTTGGGGTGCAACTGGCCACAATCACCCGATTGAGCCTCTCCTCCTTTACCTTCTCTTTGATCTTTTTCTGGGTGTCCTCAGAACAGGTATAGAGATTGTTTTCGGCATAGACTACATTGGCCAGGGTCTTGGCATATTCCACGACCGAGGGAATATCGACTACTCCTCCAATGTTTATTCCACAATGACAGATAAATACGCCGATTCGCGGCTCCTGGCCACTGACATCGCTCTCTGGGGGATAGGTCTTTTTTAGGACCTCAGTCCCTCGGGTCTCGGCCAGTAAGACCCCTGCCTTTGAGGCCGCACCCGAGCCCTGCATAACCGTCTCGGGAATATCCTTTGGGCCCTGGAACGCCCCGGCGACAAATATGCCCGGCCGGGTTGTCTCCACTGGTGAAAATTCGGGAGTCCTGGCAAAGCCAAACTGATTCAGTCTTATCCCCAGCCTCTTAGCTAAGGACTTCATCTCTTCATTAGGACGAAGGCCGATGGATAAGATGACTAAATCGAACTCCTCCTTGAGAATCTTACCGAACTCACTGGTGTAACGCAGGATCAGATTATGGTCTTTCACCTCTTTGAGACCAGCGACCCGCCCCTTGACAAACTTGACCCCATACTCATCCCTTGCCCGACGGTAGTACTCCTCAAATCCCTTACCGTATGTGCGCACATCCATATAGAAGATGGTAGTCTCTAAGCCAGTCTGGGCATGCTCCTTGGCGATGATCGCCTCTTTAATGGCATAGGTGCAACAGACCGATGAGCAGTAGTGACTATCGACCTGGCAGTCACGAGAGCCGACACACTGGATAAAGGCCACATGCCTCGGTTCTTTACCATCCGATAACCGCTGGAGGTGTCCGGCAAATGGACCGGAGGCCGAGAGGATCCGTTCAAGTTCTAAGCTGGTTATAACATTCTTGTATCTTCCATAGCCGTATTCATACTTCAGTCTGGGGTTAAATTTATCGAATCCCGGGACAAGGATGATGGAGCCTACATCCAGCTCGATCTTAGACTCCTTCTGTTCATAATCAATAGCCCCGGCCTCGCAGACATCCTGGCAGATACCGCATTTATCCTTGAGGATATGGACACAGTAGTCTTTGTCGATCACTGGCCAGTTGGGAACGGCCTGGGGATAAGAGACATAGATGGGAGAACGTCTTCTCAGTCCTTCATCGAATTCGGATAGGAGGGGGATAGCTCGGGCCTTGGAGATATCTTCAATCTTAATCCTTCCGGTAGGGCAGATGGAGATACAAGCCCCGCAGGTCTGGCATATATCAGAGAGGGTATCGAATGGAGGGGTTACCTCCCGGTCTGATCCCCGGTTGACGAAGCTGACTACACCAATGCCCATCCGTTCCTGGCATATCCGGACACATAAGCCACACAAGGTGCAATCCTTATTCTTTAGCCTGACCCTCGGCTGGGTGACCCCCAGCTCTTTAGCCAATTCCTGTAACCGTAAAGAAGATGGCACTCGGGCCAATAATAGCTCGGCGACTATGCGCCGGGCCTTTATGACCCTTTCCGAATGGGTCTTGATGACCAATCCCTCCTGAGCTGGGTAAAGACAGGAGGCGGAAAGCCACGATCTTCCTCCGGCGCTAATCTCGACGATACATAAACGGCAGGCCCCATAGGGCGAGAGGGCCTTATGATAGCAGAGGGTAGGGATATTTATATTCAGACCCCTGGCCGCCTCCAGTAGGGTTGTCCCTTCTTCTACCTGTATCTTCTGGTCATTGATAGTTAGGCTGATCATCTTTTAATAGTTCTTTTTTGGAGGCAAAAATATTCGTCATTCTTCTTTGTCATATTTATTCTTTGCCTTTATATAACTTAATATCGTAACTACTCAGCCACCACATATTGATTTTGAAGCTTACAGAACACAATATATTGTGGTTCGTCTCCTTTTATAGGTTGCATAGAAAGCCGTTTTTTAGGAATTTTAGCTAACTTTTAAAC
>JBFMHI010000169.1 GCA_040753085.1 bacterium
ATTACCAATAATAGCACACGGATTACACGGATGAGACGGATTGACACGGATAAAAATTTATTAGAAAAAATCCGTGAGAATCCGCCAAAATCTGTGTCATCCGTGTGCTATTCTATCATTCTCTTCGGGGCTTAGTGGCTTTGTGGCTAAACGGTTACAAGAATAGTTCACGGGTTTCGGGTTCCGAGTTAAAGTAACTCGAAACCCGAAACTCGAAACTCAAAAATGAAAGTTGGTATTATCGGCCTACCCAAAGTGGGTAAGACCACGGTCTTTAACGCCCTTACCGGAGCGGGTGCCGCCGAATTCTTCAAGGGAGATTCTAAGCTTAACCTGGCCCAGGTAAAGGTTCCTGATCCACGGCTTAGCCGCTTAGGTCTAATATATGCTCCCAAACAGGTGGTTTCGGCTGAAATCGAATTCATAGACATAGCTCTACCCAAAGGGACATGGCTGGAAGACCCTGAAGTCATTTCTCATTTTCGTCAGGTAGATGCCCTGTTGGAAGTTATTCGTTTGTTCCCTGATCAGACCATCTCTCCTCCTGAAGGTGGAATAAATCCGGCCAGGGATATCCGAAAAATAGACGATGAACTCGCCCTGGCTGACTTAGCTATAATTGAGCGCCGAATAACTGCCCTTAATCACCAAAAGGGAAAAAAGAAAAGCGCTCAAGATGAAATAGAGGAACAGCTCCTTAAAAGATGTCAGGAGGCTCTGGACGCCGAGCAACCGATAAAAATGATGAATTTGAATGATGAAGAGGAAAAACTCACCAGGGGCTTCCAGTTTCTGACGGCTAAATCGCTTATTATCGCCGCTAACATAGCGGAAGAGGCACTAAATCTAACCGACTATCCCTTACTCAATGATCTAAGGACTTACACCGGGGGTAAGGGCTATCCGCTCATTGTCTTAGGAGGTAAGATCGAGGCTGAAGTGAGGGAACTGCCTGAAGAAGAAAGAACCGAATTTCTGAAGGCCTTGGGCATCAAAGAGCCGGCCATAGATAACCTTATCCGGACGGTCTATAGTGCCCTGGGACTTATATCTTTTTTTACCATTGGGAAAAAGGAGGTTAAAGCTTGGACGGTCAGAACCGGTACACCGGCGGTCAAGGCCGCCGGTAAGATCCACTCTGATATGGAGCGAGGCTTTATCCGGGCCGAAGTAATATCTTATGAAGATCTAATAAGTTGCGGCTCGAAAGCTACTGCTAAATCAAAAGGTTTGCTTCGCCTTGAGGGCAAGGAGTATCAAATCAGGGATGGAGATGTAGTTGAGTTTCGATTTAATGTCTAAGAAAAAGGCCTTGACCGTCGCCGAAAAAAATCCTCGACATTTCCAGGAGAATGTGATATAATCTTTAATGGTGTTGGATCTGGCTATCGCTCTACCCAACCTAAAGACGGGCCGTTAGCTCAGCTGGTAGAGCAGGGGACTCTTAATCCCAAGGTCATAGGTTCGATCCCTATACGGCCCACCAATTATCATAACTACTCAGGTGGATAGGCTGAAGGCTAACAACTAAAGGCTGAAGGCTGAAGACTGTCCCTAAAAGCCTTCAGCCTATCCACTGTTAATTGATAATTGTTTCGGCGAGGGTGGCGGAACTGGCAGACGCGCTAGACTTAGGATCTAGTGGGGGAAACTCCGTGCGGGTTCAACTCCCGCCCTTCGCACCAAGGTCGATTTCGGATTGCCGATGGCGGATGGCGGGACAAAAAATCTAGTAACCGTTCAGCCACCAAGGCACAAAGACACAACCTCGATCCTCGATCCTGGATGCTCGATTCTGGATGCTCGATCCTGGATACTGAATCCTTTACCAGCATCGAAGATCGAGCATCGAGCATCCAGCATCATGTGCTGAACGGTTACAAATTACTTATGTGTCTTAGGGAGCAATAGAGCAGCAGTTCTGGAACTTTCAGAAAAATCTTTAACTACTGCTCTGCTGCTCTACTGCTCTATTTTTGTGTCTTAGTGTCTTTGTGGCTGAACACTTACAAAATCTACCATCCGAAAGGGGGGTAATTCACTTGAAGGGAGAATTTCAGGAGGCATTGACCCAACTGGAAAAAGGAAAAGGTATTTCCCGTGAAGTTTTGGTTAAGGCTATCGAGGATGCCTTATCTTCCGCTTATAAAAAGAATTACGGTAAAGCTTCCAATATCGTTGCCCGCCTTGATAAGCAAACTGGTGAGGCCCAGATTTTTTCGGTTAAAAAAGTAGTGGAAAAGGTCTCTGATCCCAAGAGTCAGATTACCCTTGAAGATGCCCGGAAGAAAAAAAAGGGTGATATTAACCTGGAGGATACCCTTGAGATAGAATTAACGCCTAAAGACTTTGGTAGAATCGCGGCTCAAACGGCCAAGCAGGTTATCATTCAGCGAATCAAAGAAGCGGAAAGAGGGCTTGTTTTTGAAACCTATAAAGATAAGGTAGGCAGCCTGGTTAGTGGAACTATTCAAAGGATCAGCCAAAGAAATATCTTCGTCGATTTAGGGAAAACAGAAGCTATCTTACTGCCCAGAGAGCAACTGCCTAAAGAGAGATACCGGGTGGGTGACCGCCTGAAGGCCTATCTGCTCGAGGTAAAAAATAGCTCTAAAGGGCCTCAACTTACGCTTTCCAGAACCTATCCGGAGATGGTTCGCAAGTTGTTTGAAATGGAGGTTCCAGAAATATATGAAGGGATCGTGGAAATAAAAGCTGTTTCCCGAGAGCCTGGGGCTAGATCAAAGATCGCTGTTTACTCCAAGGAAAAAGGGGTCGATGCGGTAGGGGCGTGTGTAGGCATGCGCGGCATGCGGGTTCAGGCGATAATTAAGGAGCTGGGGGGGGAAAAGATTGATATTACCCAATACAGTGATGATCCGGTTACCTTTATTACCAACGCCTTGAATCCAGCTCAAATTAGTCAGGTTATTCTTGATGAATCTAAAAAGACGGCCACGGTGATTGTGCCTGACAATCAACTCTCGCTGGCTATTGGTAAAGAAGGACAGAATGTCCGATTGGCGGCCAAGTTGACTAATTGGCGAATTGATATTAAAAAAGAGACGGAACTGGCTGAGAAGGAATCTGCGGCTAAGGCCAAAGCAGCCGAAAAGTTGTTCAGTAAGCCTGAACCAGTAAAAGATATTTTAGATATTCCCGGCGTGGGAGAGGTTATGAAAAATCGCCTTTCCGAGTCGGGAATTCATAGTCTGGAAGATGTAGTCAGAGTCGGTAAAGAGGGTCTTCTGGAAGTGCCGGGTATAGGAAAAGCTACGGCCACTAAAATTTTTGAAGCAGCTAAGGCTATGTTGGAGGGATGAGGGATAAATGAGAGTCTATGAACTGGCCAAGCAATTAGGCCGTCCAAGTAAAGAAATGGTAGCTGAATTGCGCGAGATGGGGGTAGAGGTCAAAAGTTATCAAAGCACTATCACGGCGGAGATAGCTCAAGAAATATTGGATCTATATGCTGAGGAAATATCAAAGCCGGCGCCTCCTCCTGCCCCTCCTTTGAAAGAGGTGGCCATGGCAGAACCTATTACCGTCGGTGAGTTAGCGCCTAAGCTTAACACCAGTCCAGCCGAGTTGATCAAACATCTCCTCACCCAGGGGAAGGCTTATCCTATAAACCAGCGTTTGTCAGTTAAGGAAGCGGAAGAGATTGCCCATGATTATGGTTTTAAAGTCAAAGTGATTCCCCTGGAAGAGGCCCTTAAGGTGTCTGAAGCTGAAGCGGTCGAAAATTTAAAACCCCGTCCCCCGATAATCACTATTATGGGCCATGTTGATCATGGTAAGACCAAGCTCTTAGACGCTATCAGAATGAGTGATGTAGCGGCCGGTGAAGCGGGCGCCATTACGCAGCATATTGGTGCTTATAAAGTTAAGGTCAATCAGGGTGAAGTGGCCTTTCTGGATACGCCGGGGCACGAGGCCTTTACAGCTATGCGGGCCAGAGGGGCTCAAGTCACTGATATCGTTGTCCTGGTGGTGGCGGCTGATGATGGAGTTATGCCTCAAACCCGGGAGGCGATAGACCATGCCAAGGCAGCCGAAGTGCCTATGGTGGTGGCCATAAATAAGATCGATCTGCCTACAGCTAATATAGCCAGGGTAAAACAGCAACTGTCTGATCTTGACCTTATCCCGGAAGAGTGGGGAGGTAAAACCATTTTTACCGAAATATCCGCTAAACAGAAGATTGGTATAGAAAACTTATTAGAGATGCTTTTGCTTGAGGCGGAGATGTTGGAACTAAAAGCCAATCCTGATAAGAAGGCGGAAGGGATTGTTATTGAGGCTAGGTTGGATAAAGGGCGGGGAGCGGTCGCTACCCTGCTTGTTCAGAATGGTTCCCTGAAGGTGGGTCAGCCTATTGTTCTTGGTCAATACTGGGGACGAGTAAGGGCGATGCTCAATGATAAGGGCCAAAAGATTACGGTAGCTCCGCCTTCTACGCCGGTAGAGGTGCTCGGTCTTTCCGGAGTTCCGGAGGCGGGAGATGCCTTCTTTGTCCTGGATAGCGAAAAAGAAGCCAAACAGATTTCTTTAAAGAGACACTCTATCCAAAGAGAGAAGTCAGCCAAGGTCGTTCAGCGGCTTACCCTTGATGATCTCTACCGGAAGGTGCAAGAAGAAGGCATCAAGGAGCTGGGCATCATTATCAAGGCTGACGTTCAGGGTTCTTGTGAGGCCTTAAAGGAATCTTTAGAGAAGCTCGGGACCGATGAGGTAAAGGTGAAGGTTATTCATCAGGGGGTAGGGGCTATCAAAGAAAGTGATGTAATGCTTGCCGCCGCCTCAGATGCGATTATCATAGGCTTCCATGTCCGGCCGGCGAATCCTGAGGTCAAACAACTGGCCGAAACAGAGGGAGTGGATATGCGGATGTACCGGATAATATACGATGTCATCTCGGACATCAAGCAAGCCCTGGAAGGCCTCTTGGAACCGGAATACAGGGAGGTAATCCTGGGTATAACTGAAGTAAGGAAGCTCTTCAGGATCTCCAAAAGCGGGGTGATAGCCGGTTCTTATGTTAAAGAGGGTAAAGTAAATCGTGGAGCTGAGGCCAGAGTGATCAGAGATGGGGTGGTCATCTATGAGGGGAGTATCGCCTCTTTGCGTCGGTTTAAAGACGATGTGGCCGAAGTAGCAAGCGGCTTTGAGTGTGGAATCACTTTGGTTAATTTTCAGGATATCAAAGAAGGCGATATCATAGAGGTATTCCACACCGAGGCCATACCTAAAAAATTATAGTAACTATTTAGCCACTGATTAACACGGATTAGCACGGATAAATAGTAGGGGCAACCCCTTGTGGTTGCCCAACTGTGGTTGCCTTACAGATACGAATTGCGGACACGGTTCACGGATTTAATGATTCATATATTAAAAATCAGTGTTCCATCCGTGTAAATCCGTGGCTGAATAGTTGCAAATTATAATTATCGATTGTTAATGGTTATATGGTAGTAGGCATTTGTCGAGTAAGACTTTATATCCCAGCCAGTAACTCCCTAAAAGCAAAGCGTAATGCCCTTCGACCGATTATCGAACGTATAAAAAGATTTAACATTTCCATTGCTGAAATTGATTCGAATGATCGTTGGCAAGTAGCTACGCTTGGCCTGGCCAATGTCTCCACGGATGCTGCCCTCACCCACAAGATCTTTAACCACGCTATTTCTGTGATTGAGACCAATAATAGCGATGTTCAGTTAGTTGATTACGATATAGAAATGCTGTAACCGTTCAGCCACCAAGGGACGAAGACACGAAGAGGAATTAAGAAATAATTCTTTAATCTTTGTGTCTTAGTGTCTTTGTGGCTGAACACTTACGAAATGCTTTGAAGTCAGTAACTACTCAAGACTAAGTTAAGCAGTTAGTTGGGAGACAAAGCAAAATTCCCTCTCCCTTGATGGGAGAGGGATAGGGTGAGGGTGAAATTGGCGGGCAATATTATTACTCTTGTTTATTTCACCCTCCCCTAACCCCTCCCATCAAGGGAGGGGAAG